>JBFKEC010000022.1:0-19939 GCA_041619315.1 Oceanococcus sp.
CGCTGCCCTGGTTGAAGCTCAGGTAGACCCAGTTGTTGTCCCCATCGCTGGTAAATGCAGGATGTACCGCCACATCCAGCAGGCCGCCCTGACCAGCCACCTGAACCGCGGGCGTGCCCTTGACCGTTATGCGTTTGCCATCCCTGACATGCAACAGTTCGCCGCCCTTGAGCGTAATGAGCAAGCTGTCATCGGGTAGAAAGGCCAGGCCCCACGGCTGGTCCAGTCCATCCAAAACGGTTTGCGCGTGGAACGGTGAGGTTTCGGTGGCAACCGAAGGCGCGCTGTTGCAAGCCTGACTCAAGAGCAGCAAGGGCAATGCAAGCGTGAGCAGGCGATGGCGTACGGATGAGTGACGGGACATCATGTGGCTCCGGTGTGACCCTGTTCAGGCCGGGGGCAATGTTGCGACCACCCAAGTTGGCGCAGGTTCACTTGCCTTTGCGGGGTTCGCGCCAGTTGGCGTGGGTGGACCAGAATTCGACACTGCGACGGTAAGCTTCACGATCCAGGGGTACGCCGGAGCCACCTTCATCAATTCCGAGCGCATTGCGCATCATGGTGATCGGGGCCAGCGGAGTTTCCATCGGTTCGTGGGTTGCCAGGCAGCCGACCACACCCCAGTCGGCATCGATCTTGTCACCCTCGGCATGCATTTGCTCACGGCTGTAGAGGATCACCAGCAGGTATTCGCCGAGCGGCGGCTCAATGCCTTCGAACCAGCGGTTGAGGACTGGTAATTCGGCGTCGTTGCGAGCTTCATAGGCGCTGCGCAGCAAATGCTGGTTTTCCGAGGTGATCGGTACTGCGGCGACGCGGGTGGTGGTCCAGTTGCGATGCACATGCAGCTTGCAGAACGGGGCGTAGCCGTCGAGCACCTTGAGCGGCGGGTTGTCATTGATGTGTTGCTCAAAAGCAGCCGCATCGCAACCCGTAATGGCATTGCGCCGTCCGTCCTTGGGAAACAGGCGGCGCCGTGCGAAGCGGCTCAGGGTGATGCTCATGGACAAACTCCGTTTGCTGTTCTGGTTTTGGATGTGGCCTGCCGGCGAGGGCGACTGGCGCGATGCGCATGGTACCCAAGGCAGCTGCCAGGTGTCGCAATCAGGCTCTGAGGCGGGCCTTGTTTCATGTTATTCAGTATTGACTGAACAATATGAACCCTGTACGTTGCGCTGCAACATGAATGTTCAGACAATCACCATGACAGCCGAGTCGCGCGCTGCCGCCGACGAGTTCATCGAAAGCATGGGCCTGTCCGCAGAGGCGGACGGCATGCCGCGTATAGCCGGGCGTATGTGGGGTTACTTCGTGATTGAAGGCGGCCCTCGCAGCTTTGCTGAGCTGGCCGAGCGGTTGCAGGTTTCGCGCGGCAGTATCAGCACCAATGCACGCCTGCTGCGTGAGCTGGGGATACTCGAACAAATCAGCCTGCCGGGTGATCGCCAGGATTACTACCGCCTGGCCGATCAGCCCTACGACGCTTTGCTTCAGGGCTATGTCGAACGCATGCGCATCCGGCTGCGCAATGCCGAGCGGGCCCTGCGCGATCTGCCTTCGGATCTGCCCGGGGTTCATCAGCGTCTGCACAGCATGCAACGTTTTCATCAATCTGCCGTGGACACCACCGAGGCGCTGATCGCCGAATTGCGTGAACAGGCAGACCATCATCAACAGGACGATCAATGACAACCAGGCATTCAGGATGGATTGCCGGCGGTATTTTGCTGCTCGCGTGTGTTTGGCTGCTATCCGGTGCGTTTGGCAGCGCCGAGGAGCAGCCCGCATCAAGCGCCAGCAATGCTGAAACTGAAGCCCCCTTGCTGCGCGTTCGGGTGGTCGATTCGCAGGCTGCGTCACGTACGCGCGAAGCGCGGGTGAGTGCACGCACCGCGCCACTGCGGGCGGTGGATCTGCGCGCAGAAAGCGCTGGGCGTATCACCACCATTGCAGTCGAGCGCGGACAGCGGGTACAGCAGGGGGATGTGCTGTTTGAATTGGATACCGGAGACAGGGCGGCCCGGGTTACCCGTGCCCAGGCATTGGTCGAGGAACGTGAACTGCAATATAAGGCCGCGCAAAGACTGGCCGGGCGAAACCTTCAAAGCCCGGTGGATGTGGCGGCGGCAAAGTCCAATTTGAAACTGGCCGAGGCGGAATTGCTTCAGGCCCAGGAGGCGCTGCGACATACCCGCATTCGCGCCCCGTTTGACGGCATGCTCGACACCCGCGAGGTAGAGCAGGGTGACTATTTGAGCATCGGCGATGCCATGGGGCGGTTTATCCAGATTGAGCCGTTTTTGGTTCAGGCCCAGGTGTCCGAGGACGTGGTGGTCTTTCTCAAGTCAGGTCAGGCAGCGCGTACGCGCTTGCCGGATGGCAGCGAGGCGGACGGGGTGTTACGCCATGTCGCACGCGAAGCGGATGCCAGCACGCGTATGTTTGTCGTGGAGATGTTGGTTGAAGGGCATGACAAACCGGTAATCGCCGGTGGTTCGGCGGTTCTCATGCTGCCGCTGGAGCAGGTCCGTGTGCATGTGGTCGAGCCGGCCTCACTGGCACTCGACAATGATGAGCACTTCGGCATCAAGAGCGTGGACGACAAGGGTCGCGTGCAATTTCACCGTGCCACCATTGAGCAAGCGGGCAAGGATGAAATCTGGCTGGGCGATTTGCCTGATCACCTGCGCATCATCACGGTTGGCCAGGGTTTTGTCAGTGCGGGCGAAGAGGTCGAGTCGGTGCTCGTCTCTGACGCATCGTAAGGGGCGCACATGAATCAGATTCTGGCTGCCGCGTTCAGTCGTCCGCGCACCCTGTTTGTGGGCCTGATGGCCATTCTGATCGCCGGCACGGTGAGCTACCTGAGCATTCCCAAGGAAGCGGAACCGGACGTCAGCTTTCCAACCATCTATGTCTCGATGGTGCATCAGGGGATTGCCCCGGAAGATGCGGTGCGCCTGTTGATCAAGCCGATGGAGCAAGAGCTGCGTTCGCTCGAAGGCCTCAAGGAAATGCGCTCCACAGCCGCCGAAGGCTACGGCACCATCAAGCTTGAGTTTGAAGCGGGCGCCGATGTCGATCAGGCCATGGACGATGTTCGGGTCAAGGTTGACCTGGCGCGCCCGGAACTGCCCGCAGAAACCGAGGAGCCGACCATTCAGGAGGTCAACATCGCGTTGCTGCCAATGATGGTGGTCAACCTGTATGGCGATGTGGATGAGCGCACCCTGGTGACCATCGCCAATGATCTCAAGGATCGTCTCGAAGCGCTGGCTGAAGTGCTGGAAGCCGAGGTGGTTGGCGATCGCGAAGAGATGGTCGAAATCATTCTTGACCCGGTGCGTCTGGACACCTACCAGCTGGTGGTCGAGAACGTGATTGGCGCGGTCGAGCGGAACAATCAGCTGGTCGCAGCTGGCGCCCTGACCAGTGGCAGTGGCCGTTTCACCTTGAAGGTTCCGGGCATTATCGACGACGTCGACAAGCTGTTGAGCCTGGTCATTCGTGAAGCCGACGGCGAGGTCGTGCGTTTAAGCGATGTGGCCAGTGTGCGGCGCACCTAGATGGACCGCGAAAGTCATGCGCGGCTCAACGGCAAACGCACCATCGCATTGGAAGTGTCCAAGCGGGTTGGTACCAACATTATTGATACCAGTGCCAAGGTGCGTGGACTGGTCGAGCAGGCGCGCAAGAGCTGGCCCAAGGCGGTTGAAGTCAATTACTCGCAGGACAAGTCGACCGAAACCCAGCGCAACCTCGACGATCTGCAGAACAACGTGCTGTCCGGTGTGCTGCTTGTGATGGTCGTGGTCGTGGCCTTTCTCGGGCTGCGTGCTGGCACGCTGGTTGGCATCTCGATTCCCGGCTCGTTCCTGCTTGGCATTCTGATCATCGGCAGCATGGGCGTGACCATCAATATGGTGGTGCTGTTCGGGCTGATTCTGGCCCTGGGCTTGCTGGTCGACAGCACCATCATCGTGGTTGAGCTGGCGGATCGTTATCTGTCTGAAGGGCAGCCGCGTGGGCAGGCGTATCTGCACGCCGCCCAGCGTATGGCCTGGCCGGTCATTGCATCGACGGCAACCACGCTGGCCGCGTTCGTGCCGCTGCTGGTCTGGCCTGGAGTGATGGGGCAGTTCATGAGTTATCTGCCGCTGACACTGATCTGCGTGCTCGGCTCATCGTTGTTCATGGCGCTGCTGTTCATTCCCAATCTGGGCGCGGTTATCGGTGGTACGTCCCAGGTCGGGCGTCAGGTCGGCTGGCAGCCGGGCCAGCCACTGGTCGGCTGGACCGGCCGCTATGTGGCGCTGGTCGAGCGTCTGCTGCCGCATTCCGGCAAGGTTTTGATCGCGGCGTTTGTCGCGCTGATCGGCACGTTCATGCTGTATGGCAAGGTCGGCAAGGGAGTGGAGTTCTTCCCCGATGTCGACATGGACAACGCGGTGGTCAAGGTGCATGCGCGTGGGCCGTTGTCGCTGGATGAAATCGATCGGCTGGTCGGTGAGGTCGAAGCCAGCGTTCAGGACATCGAGGGCGTGGATTCGATCTATGCCCGCGGCGGGCTCAAATTCACCCGTGGCGACAACACCGAAGATACGGTCGGGATCATCCAGTTGGGCTTTGAGTCGTGGGACGTGCGCCCACCCGGCAACGAATTGATCAAGGCCATCCGCGAACGGGTGGGCGAGCCGGCCGGCATCGGGGTTGAGGTGATCAAGCCGCAGGCCGGACCGTCGGAAGGCAAGCCGGTACGCATCGAACTCTACGGGCCGTCGCTGGATGAGTTGTCCAGGGCCGTTGCGTGGCTGCGTCAGGGGATGCGTGAGGTCGGCGGTTTTGTCGATGTCACCGACACCTTGCCGCATCCCAGTCTGGAGTGGCGCATCGACATCGACCGCACTGAAGCCGCCCGTTTTGGCACCGATATCGCCACCGTAGGCCAGGTTCTGCAATTGGTCACGCAGGGCGTCAAGGTCGGTGAATATCGCGCTTCCGATGCGCTGGAGGAAATGGATATTCGGGTGCGTTTTCCTGAAGCCATGCGAGATCTGGACGCGCTGGATCGGCTGCATGTCACCACCCAGCATGGCCTGATTCCGGTGAGCAATTTCATGCAGCGTGAAGCCGCGTTCAAGGTCTCCAACATCAACCGTATCGATGGTCACCGCGCAATCGCGGTGGAATCCTATGTGGCTGAAGGTCTGGTGGTGGCCAATCAGCTGCAGCAGCTTGGTCAGTGGGTGGATGCGAATTACGCCGATGCCCATCTGCATCCAGGGCTCAGAGTGGCCTTCAAGGGCGAGGATGAAGAGATTCGTGATGCCGAGGCGTTTCTGTCCAAGGCGTTCATGGTCGCGTTGGCTCTGATCGCGGTGATCCTGCTGACCCAGTTCAACAGCTTCTATCAATCCGGCCTGATTCTCACCGCGGTGATGTTTTCCACCATTGGTGTGCTGATCGGTCTGATGCTGATGGGACAGACCTTTGGCGTGGTGATGTCGGGCATCGGTCTGATTTCACTTGCGGGTATTGTGGTCAACAACAACATCGTGCTGATCGACACCTACAACCAGCACCGCGCCGCCGGCATGAACGTGAACGATGCGGTACTGACCACCGGGGCCGAGCGACTGCGCCCGGTGTTGATGACCACCGCGACCACGGTGCTGGGCCTGCTGCCAATGGTGCTCAAGATGAACATCAACCTGTTCGAGCGCGAGATCACGTTCGGGGCGCCGTCAACGCAATACTGGCAGCAGCTGGCTTCATCAATTGTGGGCGGGCTGATCTTCGCCACCGTTCTGACCCTGATCCTGACGCCTTGTCTTCTGGTCCTGGGTGAGCGCTTGTACCGACTGATGGGGCGTAAGAACACCGTGCATACGGCGGTGCCGGCACAGGCCTGAGGGCTAGCCGGCCATCGCCTGCGCGGCGCCGATCACCGCCGCATAGCGTGCGCCCTTGCCCAGGGTCACCAGCAGCAGGAACAGCCAGAAGCGCACTTTCATGATGCCGGCCACCACGGTCAGGGCATCGCCGCCAACCGGGGCCCACGCAAATAGCAGGGTCCAGCTGCCGTAACGCTGGAACCAGCGCTGGGCCCGGTCCAGTGCGTTTTCGCGCACCGGGAACCAGCGTCGGTCGGCATAGTGGGTCAGATAGCGGCCGATGATCCAGTTGAGCACCGAACCCAGGGTGTTGCCGGCGGTGGCGAAAAACCACAGCCATGCGGCATCCAGACCTTGGCGAAGCTGTGCAACGAGCAACACCTCGGAATAAAACGGCAGCAGGGTCGCCGCCCCAAAGGCCGTGATGAACAGCAGCAGGTAGGCTGTCATGTGGCGCCAGCAGCCTGGCTTAAGGCCTGAAACAGGGCGCGTTGCTGACGACGCAAAGGCAGATACTCTGGATGCCATTGCACGCCCATCAGAAAGCGGCGATCGCTGTGTTCCACCGCCTGCACAATGCCATCCAGATCGCGCCCGACCACGCGCAGGCCGTCACCGAGTTCGGCAATGGCCTGATGATGCAGGCTGTTGATGCGGGTGCGCTCACAACCCAATATGCCGGCCAAGCGGCTGTCAGGCTCAAGCCGGAGGGTTTTGCGTGCAAACGGCGTGCGCCGGTTAGAGGTCTTGACGCGTATACGGCGCAAATCACTGTGCAAGGTGCCGCCGAGCACCACATTGATCAGCTGTGCGCCACGACAAATGCCGAGGATGGGAATGTCGCGATCCAGCAGGCGCTTCAATGTGTCGATCTCGAATGCATCGCGCGCGGCGTCCATGGGCGCAGTGTCCGGCGCATCGGGCAGGTAAAGACCCGGATCGATATCATCGCCGCCGCTGATGATGACGCCGTCCAGTACCTGAGGTGGCGTGGGGCGTGTTGGTGTCAGGCGGACCGCGCGGGCGCCAGCACGAAACAAACCCCAGCGGATAAACCACCAGGCCAGAGGCAGGCGGGTGTCAGGTCCGGTGACACCGATCAAAGGCCGCTTGTTCACAGCAACTCGGGTAACAAAAAGCGCCCGCAGTCCTTGGCCCAGTCGCCAAACAGTCCGCCGGTGAGACCGCTGGTGTGTGCCTGCCAGGCCTGCATCATGGCGGCAAGCCGCTGCGGGTCTTCGGCCAGGGCCTCGATCTGCAACCAGTCGCGCCAGGCCCGGATCAGGCCCCAATTGGGTTCGTCGATCTGGCAATTGGGCAGGCGGTAGTGAAATGTCGGGCGCGCCTTGATGCGGTCATCATCAATCACATTGATGACCCGCGCTTCATCGATGTGGCGAAACAGCGGCAGCATGTCGAGGGCGCGGTTGCGGGTCGGATTGTGTTCCAGGTAGTCGTCGATCAGCTGATCCATGTCCGGCGCATAGTCCGGGTCGAGCAGCAGGCGCATATAGCTTTTCGGAAAGGGATCGATATACGGCGTAATGCGGCGGCTCAGATCGACCTCGCTGCGTTGCGTCAGCCATTCGAACAGGCCCAGAAAGGCACGCAGATAAGCCAGGATCGTGGTGCACTGCAGATCGGGCAGTTCCGGGTTGAGATGCAGTCCGAAGGCATACAGCGGCGCCTGACGCGTGCCGCGAGCTCCAGCCTGGCGCAATTGCTGGACCAGCGTGTCCATGCGCCAGACTTGCGGCAGCGGGATCGGTGGGCTGACCACCTCGAACGGCACGACCTGCTCGGCAATCAGCGAAATCACGCTCTCGGCAAGATTTTCCAGGTCATCGACCTCGGCCTCAGGGTCCTGTTCACGGCCGAGCTTTTTCATGTATTCGGAATCCAGTTCGATCCCGAAGTCCCCTGTATAAGTGCCCATGCGCGCATCGCGAACGAAAAATTCGTACTTGGATTGCGCGTCCAGTTTGCCACCCAACACTTCGCGGATGATCTCGGCTATGCGTTGCATGCCCAGGCCGGAAAACTCGATTTCCACGCCCATGCGGCGATCATCGCCGTTGTCAGTTTGCAGGCGTGGCGGCTGCGGCCACAGGCCTGCGCGGTAGTGATCGACATCAAAGCCGCTCATCAATGATCTCCCAGAATGTGAGCCAGCGGGGCGAGTCTGCGTGAGTGGCGACAGACCACTTGCAGCAGGGTCAGCAAGGGCACGGCCAGCAGCACGCCGGGGGCGCCCCAGATCCAGCCCCAGAAAAAAATCCACACAAACACCACCACGGGATCCAGACTCAGGCGGTAGCCATGAACCAGCGGGTCAATGATCTGGCCGACGAATGAGGTCAACAGCAGGTAGCCCAGCGGCGCGGCGCACATCAGCCACAAGGTGTCGTAGCTGAGCATGCCGACCAGCGCCAGCATGGCGACCGTGATCGACACGCCCAGATAGGGCACAAAGCGCAGGGCTGCAGCCATGGTGCCCCACAGCGCAGGGTCGGGGAAATCCAGCAGCCACAAGGCCAGGGTAACCAGCATGCCCAGAATGATGTTGACCGTGGCGATGGTGACCAGATAGCGCGACATCTGCAGCTGGGCATCGGTGGCCACCTGCAAGGCGCGCTGGCGGTCATCCTGGCTTTGAAAGGTTTCGGCACAGCGCCGTACCAACTGATCACCGGCGCTGAGCAGAAAGAACAGCAAAATGATGCTCAGCCCGCCAAACACGGCAAAATTACGCAGGCCCAGCCACAGCTCGGCGCGCCAGCCCGGCTCGGCGATGATGACTTTCTGCTCGCCGTTGCTGCCGTTGTCGACGCCAATTTCACGGGTCAGAGCGTCAATTGACTTGCCGGCATCACCAACCCGGCTGACCTCGCGCTCCACGCTGGCCAGTTCGCGCATCAGGATTTCGCTGGCCTCAGGCACCCGCTGCAGCCATTCCAGGGCCGAGGATGACAGCGCGGCGATACCGCCGCCAAGCAGCCCGAGCATGCTCGCGATCAGCAATAAAGAGCTGACTGTGCGCGGGATGTGCCAGGCCTGCATGCGATTGACCAGCGGGGTCAGCAGCAGGGCGAAAATAATTGCCAGGGTCAGCGGCAACAGCATCTCGCGGGCCAGATGCAGGGTGTAGGCCACGGCCAGAAGAGTAAGCAGATACAGCGCAGCGCGAGGCAGCACATCGCGCCCTGAAGAATCAGCCATGAAGGATCAGCGTGCGTGTTCGCGCGGGCCGGCAAACCACCAGATGATCAGCCCCAGAACGGGCAGCAGCAGGATGACCACAATCCACACCAGCTTGTTCAGGGTGGTCACGCGGGATTGCACGATGTTGAGGATGGCCCAGATGTCTGCGATCAGGATCAGCAGGCCGAATACGCCGGAAATCTCGATGTTCATCAATTGTTTCCCGTGGGTTCTTAAACAGCATAACAAGCTCGTACAACGCTGGCGAAACCCGCACCCGCAGGGCCGGTGCATTGGTAATCGGCTTGTCCGATGCGTAGGGTGGTCGGGGCGATCACAACACGGGGACAGGCATGAAAACAACACCAATCATTGCCGTTTTGGGGGCGCTGCTTGGCTTGCCGGGCGGTTTGGCTCAGGCCAGCGGCAAGCTGTCAGCCGGGGTCTGGATGAACTATGAATACCAGATCGACAATGCCGCATCGGCGCACGAGCAAACGCGTGGGGATATCGAAAACGAAGCGCTGATTCTCTACGCGGACGGCCACGCAGCGCAGGGGCAGGGGCGCTGGCTGTACTCGGCGGAACTGCGTATCGGGCCGGGTTCGTTTACCGATCCGGCCAACAACTCCAGCGGCGATAACTTCGCCCTGCACAAGGCCTGGGTGGGTTGGCGTTTTGGTGACAGCGCGGTGTTGCGGGTGGGCAAGTCGCAGGTGCCCTTTGGCTGGAAGACGGTCAATTTCTGGCCCGGCGATATCCTTCAGGCGGGCTATGGCGACCAGATGGATGTGGGGGTCAAATTCTCCAATGAGATCGACGCCTGGCGTTACGATCTGGCTTACTACCATGCCGATGACTGGGGCACGCGCAGCACCGACACGCTCGATGACAACGGCCATTGGGGCAGTTCAACCACCTACCGTAAGGTTCACACCGCTGTTGCCAACCTGGAGTACGCCTTCATGCCCGGGCAGCGTATTGCCTTGTCTGCCCAGGCCGGACGTCTGCAGGATTTGAGCGTCGGCGAGGGTGAGGTTGATGGCAATCACCAGGCCTTTGCCCTGTGGTATCACGGCGAATTCGGCAATGCCTACACCAAGCTGGAATATGTGGTGATGGAGCGCGAGATGCCGGGCAATCATCTGGCCGGCGCGACCATCGAGAACAGCCGGATCGCAGCTGAATTCGGCTATCGCATGGGACCGTGGTTGTTTTATCTCGATACCAGCATGGCCAGCCCGGATACTGCCGGCAGCAGCGCGGATACGGTTATGGCTCACGCTCCCGGGCTCAGCTATGACTACGGCCCTGGCTGGATCTATCTGGAATACCTGACCCAGGATGGTTTTGTTGACCGCAATGGTCAGATCGGGGAGGGCGATTTTGATGCCCTGTACCTGTCGCTCGACTTTTATCTGTAATCGGGGATTGGCATGACGGAACAAGACAAACCCACCTACGATACCGATTTCGAGGCCGGCCAGGACAACGTGCAGGTGCTGGGCCTGGATCTGCACAACCCGGTGTTCTTTATCAGCGCTGTGCTGGTGGTCGCTTTCGTGACCGGCACCATCATGTTTCCACAGCAGGCTTTTGCATTGTTGAGCGGCAGCAAGAACTTTGCGATCAACAATTTCGACTGGTTGTTCATGATGAGCGGCAACGTCTTCGTGCTGTTCTGCGTGGCCATGATCGTGCTGCCCATGGGCAAGATTCGATTGGGCGGCGATAACGCCGTTCCGGAATTCTCCCGCATGTCCTGGTTCGCCATGCTGTTTGCCGCGGGTATGGGCATCGGTTTGATGTTCTGGAGTGTGGCCGAGCCAGTGGCCTATTTCACCGGTTGGTATGGCACACCGCTGAATGTCGAAGCCGGCAGCCCGGAGGCGATGAGATTGGCCATCGGGGCGACCATGTATCACTGGGGCTTTCATCCGTGGGCGATCTACGGGGTGGTGGCGCTGGCGCTGGCCTATTTCGCCTTCAATCATGACATGCCGCTTACGGTGCGCTCGGCGTTCTATCCCTTGCTGGGTGAGCGCTGCTGGGGCTGGCCGGGGCATGCCATCGACACGCTGGCCGTTCTGGCCACAATTTTTGGTCTGGCCACCTCGCTCGGGCTGGGTGCCCAGCAAGCGGCCAGCGGGCTGGGCTTTCTGTTTGATATGCCCACGGGGCTGAACACCCAGATCGGCATCATCGTCGGGGTTACAGCGGTGGCGCTGGTGTCGGTGTTGCGAGGCATAGATGGTGGCGTGAAGTTGCTCAGCAACATCAATATGGGGCTGGCGCTGCTGCTTTTAATGTTTGTGGTTGTTGCGGGCGCCGGCTTGGGGATATTTGCTCAGGTGTTTGCAACCACCGGCGCCTACCTCAGCAATCTGTTGCCGCTGAGTGGCTGGGCGGGCCGTGAGGATGAAACCTTCCTGCACGGCTGGACCGTGTTCTACTGGGCCTGGTGGGTGTCGTGGTCGCCATTTGTTGGCATGTTCATCGCACGTATTTCCAAAGGGCGCACCATTCGTGAATTCATGATTGCGGTGCTGCTGGTGCCGACGGCGGTCACGATTGTGTGGATGTCCGCATTCGGTGGTTCCGCCCTGGAGCAGGTGCAAGGCGGTGTTGGTGAACTGGCTGGCGGGATCAATGAAGTCTCTCTGGCCTTGTTCCAGATGCTGGAAAATTTGCCCTGGGCCGGCCTGACTTCGTTCATTGCGATCATTTTGGTGCTGGTGTTCTTTGTGACCTCGTCGGATTCCGGTTCTCTGGTCATTGACAGCATCACGGCCGGCGGCAAGGTTGATGCACCTGTGGCGCAGCGTGTGTTCTGGGCGGTGATGGAAGGCATGATTGCCGGCGCCCTGTTGTTTGGCGGGGGCAAGCAAGCACTGGATGCTTTGCAGGCCGGGGCCATCTCCACCGGTCTGCCGTTTACACTGCTGCTCCTGGTGATGTGTCTCAGCCTGTATCGCGGGCTGCGACTGGATGTTCGTCAGCGCATGGCGCAAGCGAAGCTATAGTTCGTGGCCCCGCATTTTGAATAGGAATACATGATGAAACGAGCGGCATTGGTAGTCATCCTCAGCGCCATGGTGCCGGTGAGTTCGGCATTGGCGACAGACAACGTGGCATTGCGCGCAGCGATCGACGGTGAACAGCGCACGCCGTCCTATCAGGCGCGTGACAGCGCACGTCACCCTTATGAAACACTGCAGTTTTTCGGCATCACGCCGGACATGACCGTGGTGGAACTGTGGCCGGGCGGTGGCTGGTACAGCGAGATTCTTGCGCCGTATCTGCGCGATCAGGGCGTGCTTTACGCCGCTCATTTCAATCCGCAAAGCGAAATTGCGTATTTCGCCCGTTCGCGAGCAGCTTTCGCTGAAAAACTGGCCGCGGATCCAGAGACTTACTCAAAGGTGCGGCTGAGCGTATTTGATCCGCCCAACAAGCAGGAGATCGCCCCGCCAGGAAGTGCCGATGCTGTGGTGACATTCCGCAGCGTGCACAACTGGTACATGCGCGGCGGTGGCGAGGACAAGGTGAAGGCTGCGTTCCAGGACATGTACCGTGCACTCAAGCCGGGTGGCATTCTGGGTGTTGTCGAGCATCGTCTGCCCGAGCAACGGCCATTGTCTGAGCAAGAAACCAGCGGTTACATGCGTACCGATTTCGTGATCGATATGGCCCGTGCTGTCGGTTTTGTTCTGGTTGACGGCTCGGAGGTCAATGCCAATCCGGCAGACACCGCCGATCACCCCAAGGGCGTATGGACACTGCCACCGTCATTGCGCCTGGGTGAAGAGAAAGCCGACTATTACCTGACAATCGGCGAAAGCGATCGCATGACTCTGAAATTCATCAAGCCAGTGCTGAATTGAGCTGGTAGATGGCCATTTCCTGCGCACTGCGCTGGTCATCCGGATCCGTCAGGTGCGGCGTGTTCTCAATGCTCTGAATATAGCCTGGGGGCAGGCTGTTTTCGCGTGCCCCGGCCAGCACATGGTGTTTGTACCAGTGCCATGGGCGCACATCGGTGTAACGCTTGCGGGCCAGATAGATTTCGCTGCAGATGCATTCCCGCTCACGCTGCAGCCATACACTGGCACGCCGGTAGCCGGGGCCTTCATAGCCATCGAGTACATGAATTTGCTCGGCCGGGATGTCCCATAGCACGCCGATGACGTGATCATCAGGGTGGCCGGTGGGGCTGGCATCGCATTTGCCCGAGCCATCGTGTTCGCTGCGCTGTTCAAAGCTCAGGCGGTGGCCGGGCAGCCTGGCCAGGCCCAGATTGCGGATGTCATCAATGCGCGCCGCCAGGCGTGCGCGGGCCATGTTGGAGCCATAAGCGAAATAGATCAGTCGGGACACAGCAGATGCACAGGCGGATGAAGCCTCAATGTGCCACATCCGCGTGCTGCTGCAACAGTGCCTCAGGCGGCCAGCGGTAGATCCTCTGCACCCTGATCGGGCGGGTTGCGATCCGCTTTGCCGCGGCCGGGCAGGGACAGACGCGCAATGCGTTTCCAGGTTGAGGCGGTCTGGCGCCAGAATGAACCGGTGTTGTAGGGCAGGCCATATTCCTGGCAGATCGCACGCACGCGTGGTGATATTTCGGCGTAGCGATGAGCCGGCAGATCAGGGAACAGGTGATGCTCGATCTGGAAGCTCAGATTGCCGCTCATGATGTGCATCAGGCGGCCGCCACTGAAATTGGCCGACCCCAGCAACTGGCGCACATACCACTGGCCACGACTTTCATTGTCGATGACCGACTCGGGGAACTGCTCCACCTCTTCCGGGAAATGACCGTTGAAGATCACCGCGCAGGCCCACACGTTGCGGGCCAGATTGGCCGCGACATTGCCCACGAACACCAGCGGCGCCATGGGGCCGGCAAGCAGCGGGAACAACAGATAATCCTTGGCCAGTTGTTTGCGCATCTTCTTCCATACCGGCTTGAAGTCTTCACGTAACTGCTCGCCGCTCTTGGTCTTGTAGATCAGAACGTCTTCAAGCTTGAGGTTTTGCACCGCCACGAAATGCTGGAAAAACGTGTGCAGGAACACGGTCAGCGGCAGGTTGGCCAAAAAGCGTGGCTCCCACGCTTGCTCATCCGACATGCGCAGCAAGCCATATCCAATGTCGTGATCGCGATTGAGCACGTTGGTGTAGGTATGGTGTTCGTGGTTGTGGGTGGCTTTCCAGTTCTTCGCGGTGTCGGCCGTGTCCCAGTCGAACTCGCGTGAATTCAGCGCCGGGTCGTTCATGAAATCGTATTGGCCATGCATCACGTTGTGGCCAATTTCCATGTTGTCGATGATTTTCGACGCCGACAGGGCGGCAACCGCAAGCGGCCAGGTTGGTGGCAGCATCATCATCAGGCGTCCGCCAATTTCCAATTGACGCTGACGTTTGACCAGTTTGCGAATGTAGTTCTCGTCGCGCTGGCCAAGGTCGTCCTGTACTTCGTTGCGGATGGCATCGAATTTGCGGCCGATGTCGTTGAATTGTTCTTCGCTCAAGCGATTGAATACGCTCATCAAAAGCTCCTTGAATTGGTTGTTTAAAGATCCACCGTGACGTTGCCTTCGGGCACGCTCACGCAGATCTGAATGTCTTGTTCGCCGTCGTCACCCAGCTGTCCGGTGCGCAGGTCGCGCACTCGACCGCTGGTTTTGCGGCAGGTGCAGGCGTAGCACACACCCATGCGGCAGCCGTGTTCGGGGCGCAGGCCCGCGCTTTCGGCCTGTTCCAGCAAGGTCTGGCCGTTATTGGCGGTCAGTTGTTCGCTGCGCGCAAAGCGCACATCGCCCTGGGCGTTCTCACTGCTGGCCACAGGTGTGGCCAGGCTGAAACGCTCCAGGTGCAACCTGGCACTCAGCGCATGCGCGGCGTAGACCGTTTCAACCGCCTGCATTAGCCCTGGTGGGCCGCACAAAAAGGTTTCGGCGTCGGCAAACTGGACGCTTTGACGCAGCAGGTGAGACTCGTCAAACAGCCCGTTCAACTCGCCCTTCTGATCGTGGGCGTAGCAACGCAGCAGGGTGATGTTGGAATGGCACTGGGCCAGTTGCTCCAGCTCTTGAGCATAGAGTTGATCTTCGCTGCGGTTGTTGTAGTGCAAGAAGGTGATCGGGCCTTGGTGGCCTTCATCACACAATGTCCGCAGCATCGACATAACCGGCGTGATACCACTACCACCGCTGATCAAAACGATACGCTCAGGGCGTTCAGCGGGCAGGGCGAATTCACCCTCGGCCTGCGACAAGGTGACGACATCGCCAGCTTGAAGCTGATCGCGCATGTGACGGGTCACAAAGGCATCTGTCGGCAGCTTGGCTGTGATTTCGATCAGCCCGTCCTGGGCGTGAGCTGACTGCACGGGTGAAAAGCAGCGGGTGCGCAAAGCGCCATCGACGCTAACCGATAAACGCACATACTGACCTGGTTTGAAACCCTGCCAATTGCTGTTCGGGCGCAATTTCAAGGTCACCGTGTCCTGGGTTTGTGAACACTTTGTTACCACCCGGGCACGAATCTCATGCAAAGACCATGCAGGGTTGATCTGTTCCAGGTAGCGGTCCACGCCGTGCGGGTAGGTCAGCGATTCAAACAGCCTGGATTTCAATGCGCTGCGTGCCGTTTGGCGCAGTTTGAGCGCGAGGCCGCTGTGTGTTTGTGTGGTGTCACCCATGAGTGATTTCCATTAGTGAACGAATGTGCACATGGTCTCAGCGAATGCGTTACAAGTCAACATATGTACACAAATAACATTTAAGTTATTGAATTATTTATTGATTGGAGTGTGAACAAGTCGGTGCACGGCTTGCCGGGGTTGCGACAGTCTGAATTTGCAGAACATTCGGAATGTGTCGGGTAATGACCTAAAATGGCGGCCTGTCTTCCGGTGTTCGCCATGTCTGCCCCAGCTGTATCTCTGCCCTCCAATCTGCCGCGCCAGCGTCTTTACGACTATCCCAAGTACTGGGCTGAGTGCTACGGCAAGGCGCCGTTCCTGCCGACCACCCGTGCAGAGATGGATGAACTGGGCTGGGATTCCTGTGATGTGGTGATCGTGACCGGGGATGCCTACGTTGATCACCCTTCTTTTGGCATGGCGATCGTTGGCCGTTTGCTGGAGGATCAGGGCTTTCGCGTAGGCATCGTGGCCCAGCCGGACTGGAACAACCCACAGGACTTTTTGCGTCTGGGCGTGCCCAATCTGTGTTTCGGCGTGGCTGCCGGCAACATGGATTCGATGATCAACCGTTACACCGCCGATCGTAAGCCGCGCTCGGATGATGCCTACACGCCAGGCGGGCAGGCTGGCTCTCGTCCTGATCGCTGCAGCATCATTTATACCCAGCAGTGTCGTGCGGTGGCACCAGATACGCCGATTATTCTTGGCGGTATTGAAGCGTCACTGCGACGTATTGCGCATTACGACTACTGGCAGGATAAGGTGCGTCGCTCCATCCTCGCCGATGCGCCGGCCGACATCCTGCTGTACGGCAATGCGGAGCGTGCGGTGGTCGAGGTGATACAGCGCCTGGCCCGTGGTGATTCGGTTCGCGACATTACCGATGTGCGGGGCACCGCGTTCTGGCGTCAGGACACACCGGCTGATGTGCTGGAAATCGACTCTACCCGCATCGATCGCCCCGGGCGCATTGATCGCATCGTCAATCCTTATATCAACACCCAGGAGATGGACGAGTGCGAATTGGAACGGCGCAATCAGCAGCAGCTCGACACTGCCGCTGAAAAACCGCTGCGCTTCATGCCGCATCCGCAGCGCGATCGCGACCGAACGGTGATTCGGCTGCCGGCGTTTGAAAAGGTCCGCAATGACAAGGCCCTGTATGCCCACGCCAACCGTGTGCTGCATCTGGAAACCAATCCGGGCAATGCGCGTGCCCTGGTGCAGCGCCATGCCCACCGTGACCTGTGGCTGAATCCGCCGGCCCAGCCGCTTTCGACCGAAGAAATGGATTACGTGTTCGGGCAGCCGTTCGCGCGCGTTCCGCACCCCAGTTACAAGGGGGAGCGCATCCCGGCCTACGAGATGATTCGTTTCTCGGTCAACATCATGCGTGGCTGTTTTGGCGGTTGCACCTTTTGCTCCATTACCGAGCATGAAGGCCGCATCATCCAGAACCGCTCACAGGAGTCGATACTTAACGAGGTCGAGGAAATCCGTGACAAGGTGCCGGGCTTTACCGGGGTCATCTCCGATCTGGGCGGGCCGACCGCCAATATGTATCGCATTGCCTGCAAGGACCCCAAGATCGAGGCGGCCTGTCGTTTGCCTTCGTGTGTTTATCCCGATGTGTGCGACAACCTCAACACCGATCATTCCTCGCTGACCCAGTTGTACCGCGAAACGCGCAAGCTGCCGGGTGTGAAAAAGGTGCTGATTGCCTCCGGTCTGCGTTATGACCTGGCGGTGAAAGACCCGGAATACGTCAAGGAGCTGGTCACCCATCATGTCGGCGGGTATCTGAAGATTGCGCCGGAGCACACCGAGAACGCGCCGCTGTCCAAGATGATGAAGCCGGGTATCGGGGCCTATGACGAATTCAAGGCGCTGTTCGAGAAATACAGTGCGGAAGCGGGCAAGGAGCAGTATCTGATTCCGTACTTCATCGCCGCCCATCCGGGCACCACCGATGAGGATATGCTCAATCTCGCCTTGTGGCTCAAGAAATACGATTTCCGCGCCGATCAGGTTCAGGCTTTTTATCCGTCACCCATGGCCACCGCCACGGCCATGTATCACAGCGAAAAAAATCCGCTGCGCAAGGTCAGCTACAAGAGCGAGAGCGTGAGCACGCCGAAATCGCCCGACCAGCGCAAACTGCACAAAGCCTTCTTGCGTTATCACGATCCGGTCCACTATGACCTGCTGCACGCCACCTTGCTGCGCATGGGGCGGGGGGATCTGATCGGCGACAAGCCGCATTGTCTGATCCCGTCGGTCAAGCCGGACGGCAAGACCTACCAGGCCCCTCGGCGCAAAAATTCTGCGCAGGCCGAGCGCAAACGGCGTGGCAAGAATATCCTTACCCAGCACACCGGGTTGCCACCGCGCAATGATGGTGGCGGTGCGACCAAGAAGGCGCGCAAAAAACGCCGCTGAGTAACCACGTTCAAGGCTGTGTTGTCGATATGCAAATGACCCGCGAGAGTTCACACAACAGACGCCTGGACGATTTCGATGAGCTGGGCATCACCATGTCCACGGTGATCGATGCCGCGCCCAATGCCATGCTGATTGTGGATGAGCAGGGCGTCATTGTGCTGGCCAACAAGCAGGCCGAACGTTTATTCGGCTTCGCTCAAAGCGAATTGCTCGGCCATGGGGTTGAGATGCTGCTGCCAGCACCGGTGCGTGAAGCGCATGCGCATTATCGGCATGGCTATTTGTCCAAACCTGACACCCGGGCGATGGGGGCAGGGCGTGATCTGTTCGGCAAGCATCGTGACGGCAAGCTGGTTCCTGTGGAAATTGGCCTGAACCCGCTGCAAACCAGCAAAGGCCAGTTTGTTCTTGCATCGGTTATCGACATCACCGAGCGCAAACGCACCGAAGAGCAATTTCGCCTGATGGTGGAAGCTGCGCCCAATGCGATGATCATGGTCAATCGCAGTGGCGCGATTTCGCTGGTCAATTCGCAAGCCGAGCAAATGTTTGGTTACGCGCGCGAAGAGCTCATAGGCCAGCCGATTGAAGTGCTTGTGCCGACCACGGTTCGTGATGACCACCCCGGCATGCGCGATGCGTTTTTTACCGATCCCAAGGCGCGTTCCATGGGGGTTGGGCGGGATTTGCACGGATTGAGGAAAAATGGCCAGGAAGTGCCGATTGAAATCGGCCTGAACCCCATTGAAACCAGCGAAGGCATGTTCACGCTGGCCTCGATCATCGACATCACCGAACGCAAGCAGCTGGAAAAACTTTCGCGCACTCTGCACACCGATGCATTGCGCCAGAGCATGATCAACAGCATGCCATTCAGCATCATTGCGCTGGATGCGCAGGGCAAGATTCTGGCGGTGAACCCCGCGACCGAAAAAATGCTCGGCTACAGTCGGGCACAGATGGTCGAGCAGGATATTGTTGAGCTGATCCACCAGCCGGACGAGATTGCGGTATATGCACAGCGCTTGACCCAGGAGTTGAGCGTGCCGATTGCGGCGGATCACAGTGTGATTACGGCCAAGGCAGAGCGAGGCTTGGCCGATGAGTACGAATGGACCTATCGACGTTGTGATGGCGAATGCCTGCCTGTGCATGTTTCAGTCGTGCAGCTGAAAAATGACAGCGGCGAGGTGGCCGGCTTTCTCAGCGTGGCCTACGACATCACCGAGCGGAAGCAATCTCAGGAATACATTTTGCAGATGGCGCAGCACGATGCGCTAACCGGCTTGCCCAATCGCACTTTGCTGTTGGAGCGCCTGGATTTGGCCATTGGTCAGGCGCAGCGTCGCGGCAAGAATGTGGGCGTGCTGATGATGGACCTGGACTATTTCAAACGGGTCAATGACACCCTGGGTCACCACATTGGCGACCTGTTGCTGCAGCGCCTGAGCAAACGGATGCAAAACAGCCTGCGCGACAGCGATACGCTGGCCCGCTTGGGCGGCGACGAATTTGTCATTGTGGTGCCGGATTTAAGCTCGCGCGAGCAGTTGGATCAGGTGGCCGAGCATCTCATTCGGGAAATCTCGCGACCGGTAGAAGTGCAGGGGCATGAACTGTTTATTACACCCAGTCTGGGCGGCAGCATGTACCCGGAAGGTGGGCAAGATGCCAACGAACTGCTGAAGAACGC
>JBFKEC010000023.1:0-19878 GCA_041619315.1 Oceanococcus sp.
CCACGCTTTGCCCAGATCCACCGCATCGCCCTGCTGGATGAGCCGTGGACCACCGAAAACCACATGCTCACCCCGACCCACAAACCACGCCGCCGGCACATTCTGCATCGCTATGCCGATCGGATTGATGCGCTCTATCGCGGCCATTTCTCGCCCGAAGACACCGCCTTGAATTACCACGTGGATATCGGATGACTGGGCTCGCACTGGTTGTTGCCGCCCTGCTCGGCAGCCTGCTCGGCGGCCAGATTGTCGGTCGCCTGCGCGGCCTGGATCTGCGCAACAGCGGCAGCGGCAATCTTGGCGCCACCAACGCGCTGCGCAGCGGCGGCGTCAAAATGGGCTTGGTCGTGCTGTTGATCGACGCACTCAAGGCCTGGCTGGCCGCGGCCTGGGTGCCGCTGTTGGTGGCACAGCCTGCCAGCTGGTTGCCATGGGCCTGCGGCGGGCTTGCGGTGCTGGCGCATATTTACTCGCCATGGGCTGGCTTCAAAGGCGGCAAAGGCGTGGCCTGTGGCCTTGGCGCCTGCATCGCGCTGCTTCCAGGCGCCCTGCTCTGGGGGCTGCTTGGCTTTATTTGTGTGCTGGTTGCCAGCGGTTATGTCAGCCTCAGCGTGATGGCTGCGAGCAGCCTGATTGTGCTGAAAGTTGCGTGCTTTTCCGCCTGGGGCCTGTGGTCCTGGCCCGGCGCCTTTGCCTTGGGCATGATGCTGCTGCTGAGCTGGACCCATCGCGACAATTTGCGCCGCCTGGCCCGGGGCAACGAAAACCGCTTCGAAAAGATCATGCTGATCAAGCCACGCGCATGACTGGGCAGGATGTACAACTGCGCCTGGTTCAGGCGCTGTCTGCAGGCGAATGGGTGTCCGGTGCAAATCTGGCTGAGGCCATGGGCATCAGTCGCGAAGCGGTTTCCAAGCGGGTCCGCAAGCTCGCCGAATGGAATCTCGACGTCACCTCCCAAAGCGGGCGCGGATACCGCCTGACACCACCACTGGAACTGCTCAATCCAACCGCAATTGAGCAAGGCATGGCGAGCGTTCCAGCCACGGATTGTCAGATCAAGGTTGTGACCAGCGTGGACTCAACCAACCGCTGGCTCAGTGAGAATGGGGCCCATCGCACGCTGTGCCTGGCCGAACATCAAACGGCCGGTCGCGGGCGACGCGGGCGTCAATGGCATTCCCCGTTCGCGCAAAATCTTTACCTGTCGCTGCGCATGGACTTTTCCCGCTGGCCGGACAAACTCCCGGCGCTAGGCCTGGTCGTGGCCGTGGCGTTGTGCCAACGCCTCAACGCTCAGGGCATTCCGCTGCAATTGAAATGGCCCAATGACCTTTATCTTGGCGGACGAAAAATTGGCGGCCTGCTGATCGAGCAGCGCGGCGAGATGCATGGTGCCGGCACGCTGATCGTCGGACTCGGACTCAATGTCGCCATGCGCGATGCCAGCAAGATTGACCAGCAGTGGACCAGCCTGGCCCGCGAGGGCTACGACGTCAGCCGCAACGCGCTGGCCGCAACACTGGCTGAAACGCTGCTGCGCGAGTGCGAACAACTCAGCGATGCCCACATCACAATGCGCCTGAGTCAGCATTCCGACTTTGATCTCTATCGCGGGCAGGACATACAAATAATTGGCAGTGACAGCATCGTCAAGGGCCAGTCACGCGGTATCGACGAGTGGGGACGCTTGCGTTTGCATACGGCTCAGGGTGAACGCGTGTTCAGTGTTGGCGACGTCAGTCTCAGGGCGCATGACCATGCTCCTGATTGATCTGGGCAACAGCCGCCTGAAGTGGCGTGAATGGGACGGCCATACGCTGGGGCCTGTGCACACTCTGCCCCACCACAATGGCCAGCTCGCCGCCGATCTTGCCCCGCAGCTGGCCCTGCTTTCGCCCCCATGCCGCGCCAGCATCTCCTGCGTCGCGACGCCAGCCCTGCGCGACGCCTTGCAGCAGATTTTGGACAACACCGGAATCCATGCCGACTGGGCCGTGTCGCGGGCCTGCGGACTCGGTCTGACCAACAGTTATGCCCAGCCAGAGCGCCTCGGTGTCGACCGCTTTTTAGCGCTGGCCGCCGCCTATGCGTGGACCGGCGAGGCCAGTTGCGTGATCGACATTGGGACCGCAACAACCGTGGATTTGTGCAACGCGCAGGGCGTTCATCAAGGGGGGCTGATCGCCCCAGGCCCGCTGCCGCTGAGCCAGGCCTTGAGCACACGCACCGCACTACCCAAGGCTGCAACAGCGTTGCCGGAGCAGTTGGGCTGGGCTGACAATACCGAGATGGCATTGCAGCTGGGCGCCCTGCACACCGCATGCGGGCTGATCGAACGCGCCTACAAATTGGCTCAGCGACAGCTGGGTTGCGAATTCACCTGGCTGACCGGCGGTGGCGCCGCGCTGCTTGCGCCCTATCTCGACATTCCGTTCAAACGCGATGATGATCTGGTTTTTCGCGGCTTGATTTTGCACGCGCAAGATTTGCACGGCGCTGATCCGCTATAATGCGCCCCCGCGATCTGCGGGCCGTTTCTGGGCATGCCGGCATAGCACAATTGGTAGTGCAACTGTTTTGTAAACAGTAGGTTGGGGGTTCGAGTCCCTCTGTCGGCACCATTCTCCATGACCCAGCACTCGGACTCCCCCGGCGCGCTCAGGGATGGAAATCACCAGCCACCATGTGCCAAATCTCATGGCCAACGACCACCGCCTCGAGCGCGTCGTAGCTGACCTCCTTGCTGACCAGTTCGCTTAACCGCTCCGGCAGGATAACGGCCAGGTCCGCCCAGGCCAGATAACATCCACCGACAATCTGCGCCCCGCAGTCTTCCTCGTCGGCATCAAAATCGATGTGGATGTATTGATCCAGATACACCTGACTGTACGACGGCAGGCTGAACACACTCGCCGCTGCTCCCGTCAGGCATTGATCGACTGACTCTCCGATATGCCGAAACACCGGCGCCTGATCCGGCCAGATGGTGCCGGACAGTTCAACCGCATCAGGTGGCTGTATGCCAATGACACAAATGCCATCAAACAGGCCAGGCTCAGCCAGATAGCCCACATCCACAACTTTGACAGCAAGCCCGTCCCAGCCCATCTCCTGGGCCAGATCTCTCACACCATCAGACCCACCTTGCCCGCATCCATATACGGCGAAAGTCGCAACTGCGAGCACGTTATGTAATCGGGAAAAGCGCATGCCGGCGCCATGCAAGCGGCATGCCTCAGCGCCCGCCCGGACAATAAAAAGGCCCGCCGAAGCGGGCCCGAATCTTTGCGATTTACACGGCTAGAACTGATAGCGCACGTAAAACTGTGCCTGATCTCTGTCGCGCATCAGGTTCTGGGAACCACCGCCAGTCCACCACGTGTAGCCGGGGAAGAATGCCCAATTGTTCTTGTAGCGAATCTCGAAATTGATCGAAAAATTCTTGCGCCCTTCAATGAAGTTTTCACCCGGCCCCGGCGAAATGCCTTCGACATCATGTGCCAGGATGATGAACGGCTGCAAGCTGATGCCCGGGGCAATAGATTCATAGCGCAACAGGCTGATGATGCGATAACCCCAGGAGAAATCCGACGCGTACTTGTTGGTTTCCTGCTGCGGGTTGAAACGCAGACCGTCCGTACCGCCCACACAGATACCGGTGAGACAGCCAGGATGGTCGGCCCGAATCTGTTGCGGCGACAGGCTGGTATCGGAAGGATCAACCGTATCCGTATCGACCACCCCGGCACTGGCATGCCGATGGGTACCCGGCGAATCAATCTGATACAACCAGCGCTCCGGCGCGTTGAGAATCTGGCTGGCACCAACCTCGAAGAACAGAATGACCTGGTCTGCACCAATCGGGTTGGCGGTTTTGCCCAGAATATAGGTCGCACCCAGGTTGTATTGAAGCGACTTCACATGCTCCCAGCCTCGAATATAGCCACGCGGGTCATTTTCACCCACGGTAATTCCGCGATAGCTGGTGATGTAGGACGGGAATGAACGCTGAACCGATGGCGCATCACCACCGTTCCCAGTCGCCCCGCCTGTGGCCGGAATCAAGTTGAACGTATTGGCGCCGGACTGGGACAACAAGCCGGTCGGATCGGCACAGGTCGCCCCATCGTATTCGGGGTGCACCGCGCGATGACAACTGGTCAGCGTCGGGCCCAGTGCAGCAAAGGTCAGATCCTCCAGATCAACCTGAACCGGCATGTTCGGGCGGTAGGCAATTTCACCCTGGAATGAAAGATCACCCGCGGTGGTATTGAAACTCATGCCGTAAAGCTGCAGATCTTCGGGATACTCGAGCCCGAACTGCACCCCATCCAGCGGCACTGCATCCGTGACCGGCCCAGTCCCCAGCAACTGAATTCCGTTGGACAGATCAAACGGCAAACCGAGTTCCTGGGTTACGTCAGTGATCGGCCCTAACACCGTGCCACTGAGGTTCTGGATAACACCACCGACAGGGTCCAGAACCAGTTGATCAAGACCCAGCGCATCCAGCGGAATCAGGGCGCCCCCGCCTGCCGCCACTTGTTCGGCCAGCGGCAAATTTGGACAGGCCAGCAACAATGTGGGCAAATTGACTGCATCCACCCCCAAGTTGGCACCGGTCGGATCGCCATTGGCCCCGTCATTGGGGTGGGTACGGGCACACGACAGCTCACTCGCCCAGAAACTCGCGTACGGCAGTTTCGAATGGTAATTCATGAAATAGAACCCGAAATCGGTTCCATTATTGAAATCGGCCGCGTAGTACTTGAATGCCACCCCAAATTGACCGCTATCAGACGGCGCGTTGTCCGGCCGACGCAGGATCGTGGTCGACGCATCGGTCAATGCTGAAAGCGGATTGTTCAGTGGCGTGCCAACCCGTGTTGGATCCTCTGCCGGACCACCAAAACTGATACTCGCGGTGTTGCCACCGGCGTTATTGGTTCCTGAATCGACTGCCGAATAAAAGCCGCCCGGGGCCTGCGCCACCACGTTGTCCCACTCGTACTGGTAATAGGCCTCAATCGAAAGATTGTCGGTAATTCCGGTACTTGCGTAGATCATGCCAACCGGTGTGAACACCTCTTCCGGTACAAAGCCGGTCCGAAACAGGTTGTTGGCATCCACAGGGTTAGCCTGATTCAGCGAATTGATAACCAACAGCGTTGATTCACCCCAGGAAATACTCTGACGACCAACCTTGAGACTCAATTCACGGTCTCCGATAAACGGAAAATAACCGTAAAAATAGGCGTCCATCAGCTGAAAATCGCTGCCGATCTGTTCCAGCACCGCAGAATCCGAACGCTTGGAGTAATGCGCTCCAGGTGCACTGCCATAGGTGTTCGATGAAATGGGCAAACCAGCAATTGCCGGCGGCTCCAGGCCGGGGTCACCTGGTTGCAGCCGATTGGGGTGATACTCATCGAAGTCGTTGTTCACGAAATCGTAGAAATACAACCAGCGCCCGAAAAACCCGTAATCGTTATAGGTCAGGCTCAGATCCTGAGTCACCTTGAACGGCGCTTGAACCATGTCGTAACGATCATAATTCCAGTTGCCGTCATCAAAGTTCGGCGAGAACTGGCCGCGCGACCCGATGCCATCAATTGGACCCTGTCCCAGGTCATCAGCAACACCGGTCAGCGCCTGAGCCGGCAGCACATCGTTCTGATTGATGCCCTGACAGGAATGAAAGTTGATTTCTTCATCGCGCACGGCCACATAGCGAGTGCCGCACAAATCGGGCATCAAATTGGCCTTGCCGACAAGATCGTTGGCGCGGTTCTGCATACGCCAGGCCGCGCCCAGCGTTGCCGAGGTGTTCAATGTGCCGCTGAGGCCATCACCAATGTCGACTTCAAATTGCACCGCATGAACGGCGCTAAGCGGCCCCACCGCCAATGCTGCAAACAAAACAGCACGCCCCCACCGTCGCGTCACCATCGGCGCGTTCGACATCTGCATATTGTCTCTCCCCTTATATTTTTACTGGCCCGCTTGAGCGGATACCAGGCGCACACTTCATTGTAATGAAAAAATCAGCCTTGCCAATTCACCCATTGCGTGAGAACAAGCACTGCAAAACCACCACAATCCGGGCATGCCACCAAATTGCGGACAAAAAAAAGCCCCGAAGCAATCGGGGCTTTAAATAGATGTTGTCAGCCTTACGCTTACTCTGCGTCGCCTTCGGCACTAGCCAGCGGGCGATCAACCAGTTCGACGTAAGCCATCGGAGCGTTGTCGCCACGACGGAAGCCAGCTTTCAGGATACGCAGATAGCCACCATTGCGTTCCTTGTAGCGCGGGCCCAGTTCATTGAACAGTTTGCCCACAACCTGCTTGTTACGCAGACGCGAGAACACCAGGCGGCGATTGGCCACCGAGTCTTCACGCGCACGCGTGATAAGCGGCTCAGCAACGCGGCGCAGTTCTTTGGCGCGCGGCAGCGTGGTTTTAATCAGTTCGTGCTCGACCAGCGAGTTGGTCAGGTTCTGCAGCATCGCTTTGCGATGTGCCGAATCACGCCCAAGCTGACGGCCGGAATTACGATGACGCATGACGTTTAGTCCTCAAGCCTTGGCTTCGCTGCTCGGCGAAGTCCAGCTGTCCAGTTCCATGCCCAGGCTCAGTCCCTGCTGTTCCAAGACATCCTTAATTTCATTGAGTGATTTCTTGCCGAGATTCGGCGTTTTCATCAACTCAACTTCCGTACGCTGAACCAGATCGCCAACGTAGTAGATGTTTTCCGCTTTCAAGCAATTGGCCGAACGTACGGTCAACTCGAGCTCATCAATTGGACGCATCAGCGCCGGATTGACTTCTTCGGTCGGGCCGGCTTCCGGCTGCGGTGCTGCAGCTTCTTCATCCAGATCAACAAACACGGTCAACTGATCGCGAAGAATCCCGGCAGCAACCCGTACGGCTTCACCCGGAGCGATACCACCATTGGTGTGCACGTCCAGAATCAACTTGTCCAAGTTGGTCCGCTGCTCAACACGAGCCGCATCAACGCTGTAACTCACACGACGGACCGGGCTGTACGAAGCATCAAGACGCAGGCCACTGACCAGGTCCGTTTCTTCTTCGCTCATGCTCGCACGACTGGCAGCAGGCACATAGCCACGGCCGCGTGTCACGGTCAGCGTCATATCCAGACTGCCACCGGTCAAATTGGCCAGGTGCAGATCCGGGTTGACGATTTCAACATCATGATCGAGCTGAATGTCGCCAGCCGTTACCGCGCCATCGCCCGACTTTTTAAGCGTCAGTTTGGCTTCTTCACGTGCATTCATGCGCACTGCGACATTCTTCAGGTTAAGCAGGATGTCCAGCACATCTTCCTGCACGCCTTCGATGGTCGAGTACTCATGTACAACACCGTCAATTTCGACCTGGGTAATCGCAGCACCGGGGATCGACGACAGCATGATCCGACGCAGGGCGTTGCCCAGGGTGTGACCAAAACCGCGTTCCAGCGGTTCCAGCACGATTTTCGCGCGATTGGGGCCGAGTTCTTCGACTTCAACCAGGCGGGGTTTCAATAATTCGGAAACGCCACTCATGCGTTCACCTCTTGCTCTGCATCTAGGGGGTTGTCAGCTATTACTTGGAGTAAAGCTCAACAACAAGATTTTCGTTGATATCTTCCAGGAACTGGTCGCGATCAGGAATCGACTTGAAAGTACCTTCAAGTTTCTTCTCGTCGACTTCGACCCATTCCTTGAGACCAACCTGCGTGGCCACGTCCAGCGCATCCTTGATCCGGATCTGGGCTTTGGCACGTTCACGCACCGAAACCACATCACCAGCACTGACCTGATACGACGGGATGTTCACGGTCTGACCGTTCACGCAGATCGCTTTGTGGTTAACCAGCTGACGAGCTTCTGCGCGAGTCGCTGCAAAGCCCATGCGGTAGACCACATTGTCGAGACGACGCTCGAGCATCTGCAGCAGCAACGCGCCGGTGGCGCCTTTCTGCTGAGCCGCCTTCTTGTAGTAGTTGCGGAACTGACGTTCCAGAACGCCATACATCTGACGCAGCTTCTGCTTTTCACGCAACTGCAGGCCATAGTCAGACAGACGTGCGCCACGACGCTGGCCATGCTGTCCAGGCGGTGAGTCAACGCGGCACTTGCCATCAAGACTGCGACCGCGGCTCTTCAGAAACAGGTCGGTACCGGCGCGACGCGCCAGCTTACACTTGGGACCGGTGTACTTCGCCATTATTTTTCCTTAGACCCGACGACGCTTGGGCGGACGGCAACCGTTATGCGGAATCGGCGTCACGTCCGTGATATTAGTGATACGGAAGCCGTTGGCATTGAGCGAACGGATGGCAGACTCACGACCCGGGCCAGGGCCCTTGACGCGAACTTCCAAATTCTTCACACCGTGCTCGGCAGCAACGGTGCCCGCCTTTTCGGCGGCAACCTGCGCAGCGAACGGTGTGCTTTTACGCGAACCCTTGAAACCACTACCACCACTGGTCGCCCAGGCCAGAGCATTGCCCTGACGATCGGTGATCATGATGATCGTGTTATTGAAGGTTGCGTGAATATGCGCAATCCCTTCAGGGATGTTTTTCTTGACGCGCTTTTTGGTACGCGCAGAAGATTTTGGCTGAGCCATTACTTATACCCTGTGAATCACTTACGAATCGGACGACGCGGACCCTTACGGGTACGAGCATTCGTCTGAGTCTGTTGACCGCGCACCGGCAGACCGCGACGATGGCGAAGACCGCGATAGCAGCCCAGATCCATCAAACGCTTGATGTTCATCGACACTTCACGACGCAGATCACCTTCAACGTCGAACTGGCCGACGCCGGCGCGAAGCGCCTCGAGTTCTGCATCGGTCAGATCCTTGATCT
The DNA here is from genome assembly GCA_041619315.1 of Oceanococcus sp. GTDB lineage: Bacteria > Pseudomonadota > Gammaproteobacteria > Nevskiales > Oceanococcaceae > Oceanococcus. Next base: position 8,891 of record JBFKEC010000023.1, read on the forward strand.
TGGCCGATGGCGCAATTTTACTGTCTGCACAGATTTTGGCAGCACGGGTTGCCCCGATACCGTAAATCGACTGCAGCGCAATTACCGTGTGCTTGTTAGCTGGTACGTTTACACCCGCGATACGCGCCATCTTAAAACCTCCGAGCCGCGAAAACGCGAGAAATCAAACCAGACATATTAACTTGAGTCATACTCTCAACTCAACCTTGACGTTGCTTGTGACGGGGGTCGGTGCTGCAGATCACGCGCACCGTGCCCTGACGCCGGACGACTTTACAGTTCCGGCACATCTTTTTGACTGAAGCACGAACTTTCATGTGTATTCTCCTGCAGGCCGCGGGTCAGCGCGGAACCCCTGCCTTACCAGATCCTTTCAGATTGGCTTTTTTCAACAAGCCATCGTACTGATGGGACATCATGTGCGCCTGCAACTGGGCCATGAAATCCATCACCACTACGACGATGATCAGCAGCGACGTGCCGCCGAAATAAAACGGTACGTTCCATTCCAGAATGAGGAATTCAGGAAGCAAACATACAGCTGTGATGTACGCCGCACCGCTCACCGTCAATCGGGTCAACACCTTGTCGATGTATGACGCCGTCTGACGACCAGGGCGTACGCCCGGCACAAACGCACCGGACCGCTTCAAGTTATCCGCAGTTTCCTTGGAATCGAAAACAATTGCGGTATAGAAGAAGCAGAAAAACACGATCAGCATTGCATACAGCAACACGTACAACGGCTGACCTGGTGAAAGCGTATTGGCCACGGTCTGAACCAGACCGCCACCTTCTTCACCAAAGAACCGAACCATCGATGCCGGGAACAGAATCAAACTCGAGGCAAAGATCGGCGGGATAACACCCGACATGTTCAGCTTAAGCGGCAAATGCTGAGTCTGAGCGGAATAACCGCGGCGACCCATCTGACGACGCGCATGATGAATCGGAATACGACGCTGTGCACGCTCGACGTAAACAACGAAGGCCGTGACCAGCAACGCAACCACCAGAATGGCGAGAACCTGCCAGCCCTGGATCGACCCATCACTGACCAACTGCGCAGTTCCACCCAGTGCAGAAGGCAGTCCGGCAACAATGCTGGCGAAGATGATAATCGAAATACCGTTACCAATGCCGCGTTCCGAGATCTGCTCACCCAGCCACATCAGAAACATCGTGCCAGTAACCAGCGAAACGGTTGCGGTGAATACAAAACCCAGCCCCGGCGAGATCGCAATCCCGTTGGACTGCAAGGCTACCGATGCACCAATGGCCTGGAATGACGCCAGCGCCAAAGTTCCGTAACGCGTGTACTTGGTGATACGACGACGACCGGCTTCGCCTTCCTTGCGCATTTCCTTGAGCTGAGGAATGACTGCTGACATCAGCTGCATGATGATCGATGCCGAAATGTACGGCATGATTCCAAGCGCAAAGAGCGAAAGCCGTTCGAGCGCGCCACCGGTGAACATGACACCCAGATCCAGGATCGTGCCGCGCTGTTGCTCAAACAAAGCTTCCAGCTGGACAGGGTCGATCCCCGGCACCGGAATAAACGTTCCGATCCGATAGACCAGCAGAGCGCCAAGCACAAACAGAATGCGGTTACGCAGTTCCTGCAGGCGTCCGAAATCTGGGAGTGGGCCCTGGTTTGCCATGTGTCGTCCTAGTTGACCGAGCCGCCGGCGGCTTCAATAGCCGCACGAGCACCCGCCGTCGCAGGTACGCCTTCCACCTTGACCGCAACGCTCAGCTCGCCTGCCTTGATGATTTTCACCAGGGTTGCCTTGTTACGAATCAAACCAGCCTTTTTCAGGCTTTCCAGGGTGACTGCCTCTTCGCCAAACTGAGCCAGCGCGTCAAGACGCACTTCATCGCGCAGTTCGCGAGATACAGAATTGAAGCCACGCTTCGGCAAGCGGCGCTGCAGCGGCATCTGGCCGCCTTCAAAACCGACTTTGTGATAGCCACCTGAGCGGGATTTCTGACCCTTGACACCACGACCACAGGTTTTACCCATGTCGGAGCCCGGACCACGTCCTACGCGCTTGGCGGTTTTTCTGGCCCCTTTGGAGGACCGCAGATCATTCAATCGCATCGTTTCTTCCATGCCGGCTTACGCCGACACTTCCTCTACGTTCAGCAGGTAACGGACCTTGTTCACCATGCCCATGTTTTCCGGTGTCGCTGCACGCTCAACACTGTGATGCATGCGGCGCAAACCGAGGCCACGCACGCAGTCCTTATGGGACTTGAGGCGGCCATTCAGGCTTTTAACCAAGGTAATACGCAGGGTTTTGCTTTCGCTCATGTCACCAGACCTCAGGCAGCAGATGAGTCGCCGATCAACTCGGCCACTTTCTTGCCGCGCTTGGCAGCAATGTACTCGGGGTCGTAGATCGAGGTGAGACCGTTGACGGTCGCACGCACTACGTTGATCGGGTTACGTGAACCGTAGGATTTGGCCAGAACGTTCTGCACGCCCGCCACTTCCATCACGGCGCGCATCGCACCACCAGCAATAACACCGGTACCTTCAGACGCCGGGCGGATAACCACCTGGGTTGCGCCGTGACGACCAATCACCTTGTGCTGAACGGTATCGCCTTTAAGGCGTACGTCGACCATGTTGCGACGGGCTTTTTCCATCGCTTTCTGGATCGCCACCGGCACTTCACGCGCCTTGCCGTATCCGAACCCGACACGTCCTGCACCATCACCAACCACGGTCAGTGCGGTGAAACTGAAAATACGACCACCCTTGACCACTTTGGTCACACGGTTAACCGCAATCAGTTTTTCCTGCAGGTCGCTCTGAGCTTCGTTATCTGTCTTCGCCATAACTGTGATTCCTTAGAACTGAAGCCCGCCTTCGCGAGCGGCGTCAGCCAGTGCCTGAACACGGCCGTGGTAACGGAAACCGGAACGGTCAAATGCAACCGATTCAACACCCAGTTCCTTGGCCTTGGCAGCAATCAACGCACCGACCTTACGGGCGGCTTCAACGTTGCCTGTGTTCTTCAGACCCTCACTCACATCACTTTGCAGTGTGGAGGCAGATGCCAGCGTACGACCGCTTTCCGGCTCGATCAGCTGGGCATAAATGTGACGCGGTGTGCGATGAATGCACAGGCGATGTGATTCCAACTCGTGAATCTTGGCACGACCCTTACGGGCGCGGCGCTGACGAGCAATTTTCTTGTCCATGTCGACTCAATCCTTTCCGGACTATTTCTTCTTGGCTTCTTTACGGCGCACATACTCTTCGGCATAGCGCACACCCTTGCCCTTGTAGGGCTCCGGCGGACGAAACGCACGAATTTCTGCAGCAGCCTGGCCAAGCACCTGCTTGTCCGAACCCTTGAGAATGATTTCGGTCTGGCTTGGGGTTTCCGCGGTTACGCCTTCGGGAAGCGCGTAAACCACCGGATGTGAGAAACCCAGCGTCAGATTCAGGTTTTTACCCTGAGCCTGAGCACGGTAACCCACGCCAACCAGTTCCAGCTTGCGTTCAAAACCAGCACTGACGCCTTGCGTCATGTTGGCCAGCAATGCGCGGGTGGTACCCGACATGGCGGCGTTGCGCTCGATGCTTTCATCGGCGATACGCACCACACTGCCTTCAACTGCCAGCTCAATACCGTCGGTCAGCGTCAGGGCCATCTGACCCTTACTGCCCTTAACGGTGACTTCCTGACCGTCGACTTTAACCTCGACGCCCTTGGGAAGCTCAATTGGATATTTAGCAATACGTGACATGTTGACTCCTTACGCCACGATGCACAGGACTTCACCGCCCTGGCCGTTGGCGCGCGCCTGGCGATCTGCCATCACACCGGTGGAGGTGGAGACAATCGCCACACCCAAACCACCCAGAACCTGCGGCAGTTCATCACGGCTGCGGTAGATGCGAAGCGACGGCTTGCTCACACGCTGCAACAGATCGATAACCGGTTTGCCTTGGAAATACTTGAGCTCTACGCGCAAGGTTTCCTTGGCACCGTCCATCTTGCTGTCAAAGGCGCTGATGTAGCCCTCATCCAACAGAACCTGTGCAATCGCTTTCTTTACTTTCGAACCCGGCATTGTGACCTCAGTCAACCGCGCGGCCTGGCCGTTGCGGATGCGGGTCAGCATGTCCGAGATGGGATCAGTCATACTCATATTTAGTTACCGATATCCCCGGTTGTTACCAACTGGATTTCTTCAGACCGGGGACTTCGCCCCGCATGGTGTGTTCACGCAGCTTGTTACGACCCAAGCCGAACCGACGGTAATAACCGTGGGGACGACCGGTGAGCTCGCAACGATTCTGGCCGCGTACCGGAGCGGAGTCGCGAGGCAAAGCCTGCAGCTCCTGAACCGCCTGGTAACGGTCTTCAAAACTTATGTTTGGGTCTTTGATCCGTGCTTTGATCTCAGCCCGCTTTTCCGCGTATTTCGCGGCTAGTTTCGCGCGTTTGTTCTCGCGCGCAACCATGCTTTTCTTAGCCATATCTACGCCTTACTTGCGGAACGGGAACTTGAATGCATCAAGCAGAGCCCGCCCTTCTTCGTCGTTGCGTGCCGACGTGGTGATGGTGATGTCCATGCCGCGCAGGCGATCAACTTTGTCGTAGTCGATTTCCGGGAAGATGATTTGCTCCGTCACCCCCAGACTGTAGTTGCCATTGCCGTCAAAAGACTTCGGATTCAGACCACGAAAATCTCGGATACGCGGCAGCGCAATCACAATGAGACGCTCGAGGAATTCGTACATACGCTCGCGACGCAGGGTCACTCGCGCACCGACGGGCCAGCCGTCGCGGATCTTGAAGCCGGCGACAGATTTACGCGCCAGGCGCACCTGCGGCTTCTGACCGGTGATTTTAGTCAGGTCGGACACGGCGTGCTCGATAATTTTCTTATCGGCAACAGCCTCGCCCAGGCCCATATTCACCGTGATCTTGGTGATGCGCGGCGTCGCCATGATCGGACAGTCCAGCTTTTGCTGGATTTCCGCGGCGAGCTTTTCGCTGTAAAGAGTCTGCAGATTCGACATATCGATTAGCCCCCGACCACGTCGCCGGTTGAGCGATAGACACGCTGCTTGACCCCGTCGACTTCCTTGTAGCTGACACGGTCAGCCTTGTCGGTCTTGGGGTTGTACAGCATCACATTGGACACATGAATCGGAGCTTCCTGCTGGACGATACCGCCCTGCACACCCTGATTCGGATTCGGTTTGACGTGCTTCTTGACGATATTCACGCCTTCCACCAGCAAACGCTGATCGTCCCGCACACCGATGACCGTGCCGCGACGACCTTTGTCACGACCGGCTGTGATGACGACGTCGTCACCTTTACGAATACGGTTCATTACAAGACCTCCGGTGCCAGCGAAATAATCCGCATGTACTTCTCACGAAGCTCACGGGTCACTGGGCCAAAAATACGCGTGCCAATCGGCTCAAGCTTGGAGCTGAGGAGCACCGCCGCATTGGTATCAAAGCGGATCAGCGAACCATCCGGACGACGCACGCCATGACGGGTACGCACCACAACAGCGTTGTGCACTTCACCCTTCTTGACCTTGCCGCGCGGGATCGCGTCTTTCACGCTGACCTTGATCACGTCGCCAACACCAGCGTAACGCCGATGCGAACCACCCAGCACCTTGATGCACTGGACTTTACGCGCACCGCTGTTATCAGCAGCCAGCAAAACAGTTTCTGTCTGAATCATTTTCCGTTACTCCAGACCAGCACGCTCGACAACTTCAACCAGCTTCCAGGTCTTGGACTTGGAAAGCGGGCGACATTGCACGACCGTTACGCGATCGCCGATCTGACATTCGTTACTCTCGTCGTGCGCGTGCACCTTGTGCGAACGCGAGATGTACTTGCCATACAGCGCATGTTTTTCACGATGCTCGACCTTGACAGTGATGGTTTTATCCATCTTGTTGCTGGTCACCGTGCCCATCAAACGCGGGGCGCCTTTTTCACTCTGGCTCATGCCTGACGTCCTTTCTCATTCAGGATGGTTTTCACCCGCGCGATTTCGCGGCGGACTTCACGCACCCGATGACTTTTCATGGACTGGCCAGTGGCCAGCTGCAGGCGCAGATTGAACTGCTCGCGGCGCAGAGCTACCAGCTCAGCGGCGAGATCTTCAGCGCCCTTGTCACGAAGTTCACTCGCCTTCATCACAGGATCGTCCGATTAACAAATACAGTTTTGATCGGCAATTTGGCAGCAGCCAGGCGAAATGCCTCGCGCGCTACGTCTTCACCGACACCTTCCATTTCGTAAAGCATTTTGCCGGGCTGAATCTGTGCGACCCAGTACTCGACATTGCCCTTACCTTTACCCATACGCACTTCGATCGGCTTTTTGCTGATCGGCTTGTCCGGGAAAATACGAATCCAGATTTTGCCGCCACGTTTGATGTGACGGGTCATGGCACGACGGGCGGCCTCAATCTGACGAGCGGTAATACGCCCACGACCGATTGCCTTCAGTCCGTACTCGCCGAATGACACGGCGTTGCCATTCTGGGCCAGCCCACGGTTACGGCCTTTATGCTGTTTGCGGAATTTAGTCCGCTTCGGCTGCATCATGACTTATAACTCCTTAGGCGGCAGCTTCACGGCTGGTCTTCTCGCCCGGGCCCTCAAAGACCTCGCCACGGAATACCCAAACCTTGATGCCGATGATGCCGTATGTGGTCTTGGCTTCTGCCAGACCGTAATCGACGTCTGCGCGCAGGGTATGCAGAGGCACGCGGCCTTCGCGATACCACTCGGTGCGCGCAATTTCAGCACCGTTAAGACGACCGGACACTTCGATCTTGATTCCGCCGGCACCCAGGCGCATCGCATTGGACACGGCGCGCTTCATGGCACGACGGAACATGATGCGGCGCTCAAGCTGCTGCGCAACGGATTCAGCGACCAAGTAAGCATCGAGTTCCGGCTTGCGGATTTCTTCGACCGAGAGTTTGACCGGCATACCGACCATACCCTGCACGGCCTGACGCAGCTTCTCGATATCTTCGCCCTTCTTACCGATCACGATACCCGGACGTGCGGTGTGCACGGTCACAGAAACCTTGCCAGCCAGACGATCAATCTGGACACGGCTGACCGAAGCATTCTTGAGCTTGCCGCGAATGAAATCGCGCAGCTTCAGATCTTCGTTCAGGTTCTTGCGGTACTCGCCCTTTTCGGCATACCAAACGGAGGACCATTCAGAGGTCACTCCCAGGCGAAAGCCTACGGGTTGAATTTTCTGACCCATTTGTCTTCCTTACTCCGCGACCCGGATGGTGATATGGCTGGATCGCTTCATGATGCGGTCGGCGCGGCCTTTGGCTCGCGTCTTGATCCGTTTCAGAGGCGTCGCGCCATCGACGAAGATCTCAGAGACCTTCAGTTCGTCGACATCCGCGCCGTCATTGTTTTCCGCATTGGCAATAGCAGAGTCCAACACCTTTTTAATGATGTCGGCGCCTTTCTTGCCGCTGAAGCTCAGTAACTGCAGAGCTTTCTCTACCGGCATGCCGCGAATCTGGTCAGCAACCAGACGCGCTTTCTGCGGAGAAATGCGGGCGTGCTTCAATTTAGCCTGTGTAGACATCGCTTATTCCTTCCTAGGACTTGCGATCACCCGAGTGACCTTTAAAGGTCCTCGTCGGTGCAAATTCACCCAGCTTGTGACCGACCATCTGTTCGGACACATACACCGGCATGTGCTGGCGACCGTTATGCACGGAAATGGTCAAACCAACCATATCCGGCGTAACCATGGAACGGCGCGACCAGGTCTTGATCGGGCGCTTAACCCGGGCATCAGCGGCGGCTGCCACTTTCTTTGCCAGGTGCAGGTCAACAAATGGACCCTTGCGAATCGAACGGGGCATGCTGACTCCTTACTTACGACGACGATCGCGAACGATCATGTTGTCGGTGCGCTTGTTCTTACGGGTACGGTAGCCTTTGGTCGGCATCGCCCAAGGACTAACCGGATGACGGCCACCAGAGGTACGACCTTCACCACCACCATGAGGGTGATCGACCGGGTTCATCGCCACACCGCGAACGGTCGGGCGAATACCGCGCCAACGCTTGGCACCGGCTTTACCCAACGACTGGAGACTGTGCTCGCCGTTGCTGCATTCACCGATAACCGCACGACACTCAACCGGCACCTTACGCATTTCGCCGGAGCGAAGACGCAGGGTCGCATGACCACCGTCACGCGCAACCAGCTGAACCGCAGCGCCGGCACTACGTGCAAGCTGTGCACCTTTACCCGGACGCAGCTCGATGCAATGCACCACACTACCCAGCGGGATATTTGCCAGCGGCATGCAATTGCCCGCTTTGATCGGAGCGCTGGAACCAGAACGAACCTGGTCACCGGCTTTCAGCCCCTTGGGTGCGATGATGTAGCGACGATCGCCATCTGCATATTTCAGCAAGGCAATGTGCGCAGTACGGTTCGGATCATATTCAATGCGCTCAACAACCGCGGAAACCGCGTCTTTGTTGCGCTTGAAATCAATCACGCGATAACGCTGCTTGTGACCGCCACCACGATGACGCGTGGTGATGCGACCGGCATTGTTACGCCCACCAGTCTTCGACTTTTTCTCGACCAGCGCCTGATGCGGCCGGCCCTTGTACAGGTCCTGGCCGACAACGCGTACAACGTGGCGCCGCCCTGCTGAAGTCGGTTTGGCTTTTTGAGTGGCCATTATTCAGATTCCCTTTGAGATCCGGGGCTTATTTGACGCCAGAGGTGAAGTCGATTTCCTGGCCTTCGGCCAGCTTCACATATGCTTTTTTCCAGTCCGAGCGACGACCGAAGCTACGCCCGAAACGTTTGGTCTTGCCTTTGACATTGACCGTGGTGATACCGGCAACCTTGACGTCAAAGAGACCTTCGACGGCACGGCGAATTTCCGGCTTGCTCGCAGTACGAGCAACTTCGAACACCACGACATTGCCTTCTTCTGCAACGCGCGAGGACTTTTCAGTCACCAGCGGCGCAAGAAGAATCTGAAAGGCGCGTTCTTGTGCGGATTGAGCAGCATTCATGACAAGGTCTCCGACAGAGCTTCAGCAGCACGCGCGGTCAGAACCACATAGTCAGCACCAACCAGCGCTGCCGGATTCAGGCGTGCAGCTTCACACAGCTCGACATTCCACAAGTTGGAGGTGCCACGCTGCAGTTCGGCACTCATTTCGGTATCAACAACCAAAACGCGACCTTCAGCAACACCCGACAGCCAGGCCAGAACGCTCTTGGTGCGATGATCAGGAAGATTGATCTCCTTGACCACACGCAGGCGCTCCTGACGATTCAGCTCAGAGAGAATCGAGCGAAGACCGGCACGCCACTGCTTCTTGTTGATTTTCTGAGAAAAATCACGCGGATGCAGGGCAAAAGACTGACCGCCACCAACCCAGATCGGCGAACGGATGGTGCCCGCACGGGCACGACCGGTGCCCTTCTGGCGCCAAGGCTTGCGACCACCGCCGCTAACAGCAGCGCGGTTCTTGCCAGCTTTTGTACCAGCACGACCACCAGCCTGATAGGCGGTGACCAGTTGATGAATGAGGTCCTGGTTGAAATCAGCGCCAAATACCTTGTCGCCAACCTCTACCGCACCGTCACCAATATGAAGATTCAACTGCATAATGATTCCGCCTACGCCGCGCCTTTGACCGCAGGACGGATTACCAGATCGCCACCCCTGGCACCCGGTACGCCACCCTTGATCAAAAGCAGGTTCTTGTCTGAGTCGACGCGCACAACTTCAAGGTTCTGCACAGTTCGCTGCACATTACCCATCTGGCCAGCCATCTTCTTACCCGGGAACACGCGCCCTGGAGTCTGGTTCTGACCGATCGAGCCAGGCGCACGGTGCGACAACGAGTTGCCGTGCGACATGCGCTGACTGGAGAAGTTATGACGCTTGATGGCGCCAGCAAAGCCTTTACCAATACTGGTGCCGACTACGTCGACCAGTTTGGCTTCGGCCAGGGCGTCCACGGTGATTTCACTGCCAGCAGCGAGATCTTCACCTTCGTTGTCGTCCAGGCGGAACTCCCAAAAGCCACGACCAGCTTCGACCCCGGCTTTGCGGAATTCACCCGCAAGCGGCTTGGTCAAACGGTTCGCTTTTACGCTTCCGGTGGTCACCTGAACGGCACGATAACCGTCACTTTCGGCGGTCTTAACGCGCGTCACACGGTTTGGCAGCACTTCGACTACGGTCACCGGTATGGAAACACCGGCATCCGTAAACACGCGCGTCATACCGCACTTACGGCCTATCAATCCGATTGGCATGAATACAACCTCTTGCTTGCCGCCACGTAAGGGCGGTAGTCCAAATGGTTTTTCCGGTCTGCGAATCCACAGACAACGGAAGAATTTTTAAATGGCCGAATACACGGCCGCCTTTTTGTCTTACTGCAGCTTGATCTGCACGTCGACACCCGCTGCCAGGTCCAGCTTGGACAGCGCGTCCACGGTTTTATCCGTGGGCTCAACGATGTCTAGCAGGCGCTTGTGCGTGCGGATTTCGTACTGATCTCGCGCGTCTTTGTTGACGTGCGGAGAAATCAGAACGGTATAGCGCTCCCTCCGGGTGGGCAGGGGAATCGGGCCGCGCACAATCGCGCCGGTGCGCTTTGCAGTATCAACGATCTCACGGACGGATTTGTCGATGAGACGATGATCAAACGCTTTGAGGCGAATGCGTATGGTCTGATTAGCTGTTGTCATTTTCTTTACCGAAAAAAACGAGGGTGCGGAAATCCGCACCCTCGCGTAGAGCCCGCTAGTATAACTTTAAGCGATGATCTTTGCAACCACTCCGGCACCGACAGTTCGGCCACCTTCGCGGATTGCAAAACGAAGACCTTCATCCATCGCGATCGGCGCGATCAACTCAACCTTCATGTTCACATTGTCACCAGGCATCACC
>JBFKEC010000024.1:0-19816 GCA_041619315.1 Oceanococcus sp.
AGGGGCATAGGCGTAAACCGGCTTGCCACTGGTCTGGCGGAAACGACTGACCGCAGCCGCAAGCTCTTCAAGCTGCGCCTGTCCGGCAGAAAACCCGGTATCAAGCTTGAGGAACAGCAATTTGATGCGGTCATCCGCAGCCGCAGCGTCAATCGCCTCAAGCAAATCCGCCAGCACCGTGTAGGCCGGCTCTTCGCCGAGAAAATCATCGACCAGCTGAGTCCGCGGATCAGAGTCATCCTGCTCGACAATCTGACCAAAAGGCACAACCACCAGCGCGATGCCGTCATCCACCTTGACCGGCGGGCCACCGCTCACAACCAGATAGATCATTGCCGCACTGATCAGCAGGAATACTATGAAGATAGCGCGCCGGAAAAAGTCGAAGATGGCGCCCAGGGCCCCGAAGAAGCGGCGGAACAAGGATTTGCGTTCGGACATGGCTTGAATTGCTGGTATTGATCTATCAGTGTACGACGCTAGCCGCGACACCCCGATACATGCTGCCTGGTGCAGCGTACCCCCATCAACATACAGGAGTCTTTCATGAGTGTACTCGTAGGACGCCCCGCCCCCGACTTCACAGCCGCAGCCGTGCTCGCTGATGGCAGCATCGTCGAAGATTTCAAATTGTCAGACCACAAGGGCAAGTATGTGGTTCTGTTTTTCTACCCCCTGGATTTCACCTTCGTCTGCCCCTCCGAAATCATTGCGCATGACCACCGCGTGGCCGCTTTTGAAGAACGCGGCGCACAGGTCATCGGCGTGTCCATTGATTCGCAGTTTTCCCACTACGCCTGGCGCAACACTCCGGTGGAAAAGGGCGGCATTGGGCAGGTGAAATTCCCTCTGGTGGCCGACATCAACCACGACATCGTGACCGCCTATGGCATCGCCCACCCCGAAGGCGGCATGGCCATGCGCGCCTCGTTTCTGATCGACCAGGACGGGGTGGTCCAGCACCAGATCGTCAACAACCTGCCACTTGGCCGTGAAGTCGATGAAATGCTGCGCCTGCTGGATGCCTTGCAATTCACCGAAGAGCATGGCGAGGTCTGCCCGGCAGGCTGGCAGAAAGGCCAGTCCGGCATGAAGCCCACCAGCCAGGGCGTGTCTGATTATCTGGCCGGAAACGCTGACGATCTTTAATCTGCAATACCCGACCCCATAAGGGTGTGGTGCTTTGGCACCCCTCCCCTCAACGATGCGACACCCATGAGCGAATCCCAACATCACCGTCTTATCATTCTCGGCTCCGGCCCGGCCGGCTATACCGCCGCGGTTTACGCCGCACGCGCCAACCTAGACCCGGTGCTGATCACCGGCCTGGAACAAGGTGGCCAGCTGACCACCACGACCGACGTCGACAACTGGCCTGGAGATGCCGATGGCGTGCAGGGACCAGACCTCATGGTGCGCATGCAGAAGCATGCCGAACGCTTTGATACCAAAATTATTTTCGATCACATCAGCAAGACGGATCTGAGCCAGAAGCCGTACCGCCTGAGCGGCGACAATGGCGAGTACACCTGCGATGCTCTGATTATCGCGACAGGCGCCTCGGCCCAGTACCTGGGCCTGCCCTCCGAAGACGCTTTCAAGGGCAAGGGTGTATCCGCCTGCGCAACCTGTGATGGCTTCTTCTACCGCAACAAGCCGGTGGCCGTGGTCGGTGGCGGCAACACCGCCGTTGAAGAGGCTTTGTATCTTGCCAATATCGCTTCGCATGTCGATCTGATTCATCGTCGCGACCAGTTTCGCGCGGAGAAAATCCTCATCGACAAGCTCATGCAGAAAGTCGAGGACGGCAAGATCACTTTGCGCGTATTCAACGAACTTGACGAAGTGCTGGGTGACCAGATGGGCGTGACCGGCGCGCGCATTCGTGACAACCGCAGCGGCGACACCACCGACCTCGAGGTGCACGGCGTGTTCATCGCCATCGGCCACAAGCCGAATACTGCAATTTTCGAAGGTCAGCTCGAAATGCAGGGTGGCTACATCAAGGTCAAGAGCGGCCTGGAAGGTGATGCCACGGCCACCTCAAAGCCCGGCGTGTTTGCCGCTGGCGACGTCATGGACCATGTCTACCGCCAGGCCATAACATCTGCGGGGACCGGCTGTATGGCGGCACTCGACGCCGAGCGCTATCTCGACGCGCTCGACAGCTGAAAGCGCAGGACATGAAAAAGCCGCGGCATGCCGCGGCTTTTTTGTGCCAGCCATCTTCTCAGTCGAGAATTTCGCGAGCGATGATTTCCTTCATGATTTCCGATGAACCGGCCAAAATGCGATGGATACGCTCATCCTGATACATGCGGCAGATTGGATACTCATCCATATAGCCAGCGCCACCGTGCAACTGCACACCCAGATCAACCATACGGCCATTGAGTTCACTGCTCAGCAATTTGGCTCGTGACGCATCCACCGGGCTGAGCTTGCCCTGGTTGTGCACATCAACCATGCGCTCAACATAGACCTGCATCATGTCCATTTCAGCATCAATTTCGGCCAGCTTGAAACGGGTGTTCTGAAATTTCGACAAGGGTTTGCCGAAAGCCTTGCGCTCGCGCACGAACTCGCGGGTGACATCAAACGCAGCGCGACAGGCCGCCAGGTTGCCAACCGCGGCAATCAGCCGCTCCTCAGCCAGCCCCTGCATCAGATGATAAAAGCCGGCATTCGGCTGACCCAGCACATTTTCCTTGGGCACTTTGCAGTCGCGGAAGAAAAGCTCCGCCGTATCCTGCGACTTCATCCCCATCTTTTTGAGATTCCGCCCGCGCTCGAAGCCTTCCATGCCGCGCTCGACGATAAACAGCGTGACCGCGTGCGGCTGGTCCGGCTGCGTCTTTGCCGCAACAATGAACACATCACCGTTGATACCGTTGGAAATATAGGTTTTTGAGCCGTTCAGCAGCCAGTGATCGCCCTTGTCTTCGGCCCGCGACTTCATACCCGCAAGATCGGAGCCGGCGTCCGGCTCAGTCATGGCGATGCCAAGAATTTTCTGACCACTGATGAAATCAGGCAGGAACCGCTGCTTTTGCTCCTGCGTGCCAAAATGCTCGAAATACGGCCCAACCAGACGACTGTGCAGGGTCATGAAAAATCCAGGATCACCGTGCAGCGCATTCTCTTCGATAAGAACCTGCTCATAGCGGAAATCCTTGAGCCCAAGGCCGCCGAACTGCTCATCGGCCCACATGCACAGATAACCCATCTCGCCCGCCTTGAGAAAGGCTTCACGCTCGACCATGCCGGCTTCACGCCAGCGTTCTGCATGGGGGCGAATTTCTTTCTGGAAGAACTGGCGGGCAGAGTCCCGAAACAGTTCCAGCTCTGCGTCCATAGGCGCTCGTTTCACGCTGCACTCCTGTGTAATCAATATTACCGCTTAAATGACTATTAAAATTGATTTCACAATATAGCAGCGGCTTTCAGGTAATAGTTATTACCCTTTTGACCAGACCAGACTGATCAACAGACGCATATGTTCATACTCGCGCGCCGCATCCGCGCTGCGGTTGTGCTCGTACTGCACTTCCACGCGCGACTCCCAGGACGGGCTGATCGGACTGCCACCGCGCAATTGCAAACGTACGCGCTGCTCACGCGGAAGAATATCGTCCGGAAAATGGGATTCACGCCACTGCAGGCCTGGCGCCCAATACCACGGACCAAACTGCGGACTGCGCCAGAACAATTCTATGGCCATGCGCCAGGGCGAATTCTCGTCGCGCCGACGCCGGTTGTACTGACCGGAAAGTCGCACCAGACCCAAACCGGGCCCTATACGACGCAGCACCGAGGTCGCCACATCGGCGCGCAGGCCCTCAATGCCATTGGCCGCCGAGGATTGCGAATTCAACCATTCCAGCTGACTTTCGTGGTGCAAGCGTGCCCCGCCCAGAGCATGACTCAGGCCCAGTTCCAGCGCATGACGCAACTGATAGGCCTGCCCATCCAGCCATTCCTGTGCGCTCGCAAATGATGCCGTGGTTCGACGACGTGGAGTCCAATCGCGCTGCCAGCGCATACGCCCGCCCAGCGACTGCACATTGGCCTCGTACACACTGTCATAACCCAGGTGATAGGCCGACAGCCGCCCCACCAAATGCCCCCATGGGCGCTCCTCACCCTGGTAGTCGGCCACCGCCTGCACTTCGTGCAACAGGTCCGCCTCATCGGTTGGCAAACTGGTGACCTGATCCACCAGCCCGACCACGGCTGAATCGAACCCACCGGAGATCCGCGCCACAAGCGACCAGGGCTGCCTCAGGCTGGGCTCGAGTGCAGACCCGGCACGGCGCGCCAGATCAGCCACCCGTGGATCCTCACCATCGGCCGCGCGGCCATACCAGACCTGCGCCTGAGCCAACTCACCCAGGGCCTGAGCACAACGCCCAAGGTTGTATTGCGAGATCTGACGGGTCAATTCGAACTGCGCAGCGCGCTCGAAATAAACACGCGCCTTGTCGGGATCACCGAGCCGGTAATGCACCACACCCAGATTGTAGAAAAGCCGGGGGTTTTCGAGGCCTGCTTGCGCCGCTCGCAGAAACAGCATGCGTGCGCGCGGCAGCTCATCAGCGCGAAACGCCTGGATGCCCGCGCGCAGATCATCCTGAGCGGTGCGTGCATCTGCCCATGCGACACCCGCCCACGACCAAGCCACGACCAGCGCTAAAAGCGAGGCGCGCACATTGTGCGATATAGAATCATGGAGCCGGAATCGGCCTGCAGACAACCGGGGCATGGCCCCAGTGTAACGTCAGTGCAACATTTCGACAGCCACCAGGCGTGAACGCAGGGCTGGATTGGGATTAGCGCGGGTTGCCGATGACCTCGTCAACGACACCGCCCGTGGCGGGCACCATCGAACTGCTGTCGATCATGCTGTCCAGTTCACCGATGGACCCAGCGCCAGGCTCATTGCTCTCCAGTGCCGGGTCCAGCATCTCCCCCAGATTGTCGAGCATACTGTCAGCGCTCTCGCCCTCGACCGCCTGCTGATCAACCCGTGAACCCTCGCGCCCAGTAAAAGGCAACGCAATGCGGTTGACGATGACCTCGTCGAAAGACTCGTCAGTGCCAACCACATCCATGGTGATGTCGAAATTATCAGCCCAGGCCGCAACCGGCGCCAGGGCGATCAAAGCCACTTGCAAAATCCGGTTCTTCATAACTCACTCCTATCCATTACGCAGCGCTACGTTGAGCGGTATACGCAAGGATTTTTTTGTATTGCCATAGGTCACTGTGGCGATCAGTTGTCCTCCCGACTCACCAATACCCACTAACGGCAGACTCAACACGTTAACGCCGGCACGCAACTTGCCATTCCAGGCAAACTCACGCAGCTCCGGCTGACCTTCCAGCACCACATTGGATGGCAGTGCAACTTCAAACTCGACATGCTCGAATGCTTGCGGCGCATCAATCTTGAGCGCCACCATCTGGGTCTGACCCAGCGGCAAGCTGACCACCTCCAGACCGGATGTCGGGGTCAACGCCCGGCCCAGCATGAAGGTCATGCCGCAAACCATGACGATGGATGCGGCCAGCGCCAGAGGGTGGTCAACCAGACGTCGCACGGCCATGCGCCCGGATGGGCTGGCCTGACGCAGTGCGCGCGCGGCAAACCCAGGCGGCATGGCAGCCACCGGCATGGCCTTGAGCGAAGCCAGCAGCTGCTGCTCACGCTCCAGCGCCCCGGCACATGCGCGGCAATCATCTGCGTGTACCCGCAACATGGCCTCAGCCGCGGGGTTGAGATCCCCCCGGACCAGCTCCGGCAACAAATTGCGTACATCCTGGCAACGCATGATTTTTCCTGTATCGAGTTATTTCACGCTCACACGATCGGCCGCAGAGAAAGGTTCCGCAACAGACTCATCTTCGAGCAGTAATTTTTTCAACCTAGCACGTGCTCTGTGCACCCGCGATTTCAAGGTTCCCAGTGGGACGTCAAGAACCTGTTCAAGTTCGACCAGGGTATAGCCTTCCACGTCATGCATAAGAATCAGCGTGCGATGGGCCTCGCTGAGCTTGTTGAGCGCGACCTGGACAGCACCAAGATCGGTACGCAGCTGCAGATAGTCCTCAGCGCTGAGTCGCGCATCGACCTGGTCGAGGCTCTGTTCTTCCGGCAGTTCGGATTCGTTCAGCGGCTCCAGCCGGCGACGGCGCCATTTGTCGATGAACATGCGGTACAGCACGCGGCTGGCCCAGGGGCGAATCTGTTCGATACGCGCCAGCTCTGCACGTCGCGGATACAGCTTGACCAGGACCTCCTGAACCAGCTCTTCAGCGTCCAGTGGATCATTGGTCAAACGGCAGGCGAGCCGAAACAGGGATTCGATGTGCGGCGCCATACGCTGCTCGAATTCCGATTTCGGCCTTGAGTTTGCCCAAAAGCTGAGAATAGCGGGCATGGATCAACCTATGTCATTCATCCGCGACACCAAGCAAGCGACATACCAGTCGCTGGCGTCGCCTGCCCCAACGGCGCTGCACGCCGCATCCTGCCACGCAGCATGCTCAGCATTGCGTGAAAAAAAGGTCGAAGCCTTAAGATTCAAAGGACCTCGAGTATGGCTTCAGCCGAGGACACCGTAATCCCGCCAGCCGGCTCGACCGCCAGATGCGTAACCACACCCTTGTCTGCAATCAGGGCGAAACGTTGACTGCGCGTACCCATGCCAAACTTCTGCGCTTCCAGCGTCAGCCCCAGCGCGCGGGTGAAATCAGCATTGCCATCACCCACCATGACGAGTTCGCTGGCATTCTGCGACTTGCCCCAAGCATCCATCACGAACGCATCATTCACGGCCATGCACACAATACTGTCAACGCCCTTTGCCTTGATCTTGTCCGCCAGAACTACAAAACCCGGCAGATGAGTCAGCGAACATCCCGGTGTGAATGCACCCGGCACCGCAAAGAGCACGACTTTCTTGTCGGCGAACAAGGATGCACTGGACACTGCCTGCGGGCCCTTTTCGCCCATGACGTGTACGTTGACATCCGGCACGGTTTGTCCAACTTCAATCATTTCTTGTCTCCTTACGCAGCCCACTGCTGCATCAATGACGCAACCAGGGGTTCCATCCGGGTCAGCCCGGCATCTCGCCCCAGTTGCAAGGCCTGCTCGACCGCAGCACCTTCCAGAAAAGCGCCCAGCGCAAGCAAGGCACCCACGCGATTACTGCTGGCGCAATGTATCAGCACCGGGCGGCCGGCGTACTGCTCCAGCCAGGCATTGAGGCGGCGCGCGTTGTCCTGACTCAGGTCGGCCGGGCTTGAGACCGCAATCTGCAGATAATCCAGGCCCAACTCTTCAATGAACGACTGCTCATCCCAGTCCATTTCTTCATTCGGGCGCAAATTCAGAACCGCCACCACACCGGCCTGCTTGGCCGCCTCAAATCCGGCAGCATCCGGTTGGCCGGCGCACAGCAGATTGGGGCGCGGGTCGAACTGGTAAGGGGTATTGAGTTGTGGTGACATCGGCTCTCCGAAAGGTCAGCGTTGAAGCCCTCAGGCTTCGGGTTCATGTTCAGCGTCCGGAAGCTGGCGATACCAGGCCACTCCGTCGCCATCGAGTTGGCGTGAAATCATGCGCCGGCTGATCAGGCAATTCAGATGGGCCAGCGTTTCACCCACAGCCAGCATGACATGAGGACCGCGGATACTGCGCTTGAACAGCACGGAAAAGCAATCCATGGCGCGGCGCGGCTCAACCAGATGATCAAACAATCGCTCCAACGCACGCTCGTGCGACCGTAACAGCTGGGTCATGCGCGCGTGCAGACCGTAGAACGGCTCCTGGTGGGCCGGCAGTACTAGCACATCATTGGGGATCAGATTGCGAATGCGATGACAGGATTCCAGCCACTCACCCAGCGGATCACCCTGCGGCTCGGTCGGAAACAGACTGACATTGGATGAAATTCTGGGAATAACCTGATCACCCGCAATCAGGATCTTCAAGGCCGGGCAATACAGACACGCATGCTCAGGTGAATGGCCCATCCCGACCACAATCTGCCAATAGCGACCACCAATCTCGATGGTCTGACCATCACTGAGCCGGCGAAACTGGTCCGGCAACTCGCCGATGGCTTCGCCGAATTCGCCAAAACGTTCGCGATACAGGGCCAGCGCCTGTTCATCGAAGCCGGCCTCACGATAAAACCGCACAGCCACTTCGGGCGCCTCGCGCCCGGTATCCGCGACCAGATTGCGGCACATCAGAAACTCGGTCCGCGACATCCACAATTCGCAGCCGAAACGCTGGGTCAGCCAGCCGGCCAGACCGACATGATCCGGGTGCATGTGGGTCACAATCACCCGCTTGATCGGCCGCCCCTGCAGATCACGCTGAAACACCTGCTCCCACACTTCGCGCGAGGCCTGATCGCCAATCCCGGTGTCGATAACAGTCCAGCCATCGCCATCTTCAAGCAACCACAAATTGATCCGCGCCAGAGAAAACGGCAGCGGCATGTGCAGCCACCACACCCCATCGGCAACCCGATGCACCGAGCCGGGCTCGGGTGCGACATCACAACCCCAGGGGTAAGTCAGGGCTTTCACGGTTTGCGGCGCGGGCGCGAGCGGTGTTGCGGTGGCGGATAACGTCATCCTGCGACGTTAACCCGCGCTCAAAAATTTTCCAAGACCGCGCACAAAAGCCCTCAAGTTGCCGACAGGGTCGCCGATACCCCTTTCGCCAGCCCCCAGCAACTGAATCGCCATGGACCTTGCCACACTCTTCGGATTACTCGTTGGAACCACCGTCGTCATTATCGCCATCTTGATTGGCGGTTCTGGGATGGCGCCGTTCATCAACATCCCCAGCATCCTGATCGTGATTGGCGGATCCTTCAGCGCAACCTTGATGCGCTTCCCCATACGCGAGTGCTTCACCGCGATGAAAACCGGGTTTGGGCGCGCCTTTCGCGAACAGATGGACGACCCCATGGCGCTGATCGAGACGGCCAAGGAACTGGCCGAAGTGGCACGCAAGAAAGGTCTGATCGCACTGGAAAATGTCAGTGTTGCCAACCCCCTGATGGCCAAGGGTGTGCAGTACTGCAGCGACGGGCGAGACGCCGAATTCATCCGCGAAATGATGACCAAGGAAATCAACGCCTCGATCGCACGCAACGAAATGGGCGAAAAGATCTTCCGCGCACTGGGCGACGCCGCGCCGGCTTTCGGCATGATCGGCACCCTGGTCGGCCTGGTACAAATGCTGCTGGAGCTGTCTGATCCAACCAAGATTGGCCCAGCCATGGCGGTCGCCCTGTTGACCACCTTGTACGGCGCCCTGCTGGCCAATTTGCTGTTCCTGCCACTGGCCGACAAGCTCGACACGCGCGCCCAGCAGGACCGCAACAGCCGTCAGTTGATCCTCGACAGCGTGCTGGGCATCAATGCCGGTGTATCGCCGCGGGTACTCGAAGAAACCTTGCTGGTAGGCCTGCCGCAGAATTCTCAGAAGGCCGACGCCAGCGATAACGACGACGCCATCGCCGCCGAACCGGCATGAGCGTACCGCAAGCCAAGAAACTACCGGGCGGACTGCCGCCATGGATGGCCACATTCGCCGACCTGATGGCGCTGATGATGACCTTCTTCGTACTGCTTTTTGCCTATTCCAAAGTCGAGGAAGAGAAATTCAAGCAGATGGCCGGGTCCATGGCCGAAGCGTTTGGCGGCGTGCAGTACATCAAGAGCAATAGCGAGGATTCGGTTCCTGGCATGGAAGCCGGGGTGATGTCGCGCACCGGCTATACCCCACTGCAGTTCGACCCCACCTCCGGGCGCATCATCTCGCAGCCGCTACAAGGCGCCCAACAAGGCCAGGACCGGCATGACCGCGAAGCCGAGGAGTTGCTCAAAGAGCTGCAAGACGCTCTGAATGAAGAGGTCGAAACCGGCGCGGTGGCACTCGAGAAGAAACAGCATGACATCGTGATCCGCTTTCCCGAGCATGTCTCTTTCGCCTCAGGCAGCGCTGACCTGGTGGCCCGCGCCATACCTTTGATCAGCCGCATCGTCGGCCTGATCAGCAGCGACAAAATGCTCATCGTCGCCGGCCACACCGACAACCGGCCGGTGGCCAGCGGCACCTTCCGCTCGAACTGGGGCTTGTCGGCTGCACGCGCCGCATCAGTGGCCGACCAGATTCTCAGCAAGCGGCATATAGACCCTGGCCGCCTGGTCGTCGCGGGCTACGCCGACACGCGCCCTATCGCACCCAATGACACCGCCGACCGTCGTGCGCGCAATCGCCGGGTGGAAATCATTGTGCGCAAGGCGGCCGAAGACAGCGCCGAAAACAGCGCTCAGAATGATGAATATCTGAATTGATCTGAATCAGGCCTGACGGTAATACTCTGGACGCCCGTTGGTCCACAACTCGCCCCACAGGTGGCCACCACCATCGACGGTCAGCACCTCACCGGTGACGAAGCTACCGGAAGGGCCGGCGAGATAAATGCACGCCTCGGCGATCTCCATGGCCGTGCCCGGCCGACGCATCGCATTGGCATTGGGAAACTCACGCACCGCCTCTTGCGGGTAGACCTCCAGACCACGCGTGGCCGTCAAACCGGGCGCCACACAGTTGACCCGCACATTCATCGGCGCCCATTCCACCGCCACGGTGCGGGTGGCACCGATGACCCCGGAGCGCGCGGCCACCGTATGCGCCACCCCCGGCATCCCACGATCCGTAACCACCACCACATTGACGATCGCGCCGGGAGCGTCATGGTCACGCCAGAAGCGCGCCGCGCGCTGCATCATGAACCAGGTGCCGTTGAGGTTGTTGTTGATGACCGCGTTCCAGCCCTTGTCGGCGAAATCGATCGCATTCTGGGGAAACTGGCCGCCGGCGTTGTTGACCAGGTAGTCGAGTTGACCAAATTCCTGATCAATCTGCGCATACAGCGCATCGACCTGCTCCGGCTCACGCACATTGCAAACCACCGGCAAGACCTTGGCACCGTGCTGCGCGGCAAAGTCCGCCACCGCGTCGAGCTTTTCCTGAGTGCGCCCGCACACCACAACCCGGGCGCCGAGACGGGCGAACAACAATGCCGTGGCCGCACCAATCCCGCTGCCGCCGCCAGACACCAGCGCCACCTTGCCGGCGAACAGATCGGAGCGGTACACCGTAGGGGTCGACCAGTAGTCGGCGAGAAACGTGTTGTCTGTCATCTATTTTTCCTGGTTGAGCGCCGCCACCAGACCTTATCCGCGCCCGAGCAAATCGTCAGAAATGATCATCTTGCGCACCTCGGTGGTGCCCGCCCCGATCTCCAGCAACTTGATCGCACGGTATAGACGGTTGATCTCGGACTCCCAGATGTAGCCGTAGCCGCCGTGGATCTGCACCGCTTCGTTGAGCACCTTGTTCAGGGTTTCCGCCACATACATGACCCCGGCCGCGGTGAGCTTGTGGATTTCTCCACGCCCACCGTCTTCCTCACCCATCACATTGGCCGCGCGCAGCGTCTGATAGGTAAACAGACGCATGGACTCGACCCACACATACATGTCGGCAATCTTGGCGCGAATCATCTGGAAACTGGCAATCGGCTTGCCGAACTGTTCGCGCTGCGTGGCGTATTCCACCGACAACTGCAATGCGCGCTCGGCAATGCCCAGACAGATTGGAGAAATCATCGCGCGTTCCAGGTCCAGGCCACTCATCACCACCTTGACGCCGCGGTTTTCCTCACCCACCAGGTTGGCCGCCGGCACACGGCAATCATCAAACACCAGCTCGGCCGTCTGGCTGCCGCGAAAACCCATCTTGATCAGCTTCTGCGCAACCTTGAAGCCCGGAAAGTCCTTCTCAACCAGAAATGCCGAAATGCCCTGGGAACGTTTTTCCGGATCGGTCTTGGCGTAAACCAGCAGCACATCGGCAACCGGCCCATTGGTGATGAAAATCTTGCGCCCATTGAGGATGTATTCATCGCCTTCGCGTCGCGCCGTGGTGCGCATCGAACCCAGCGCATCCGAGCCCGCCCCCGGCTCGGTCAGCCCCAGCGCACCGATCATCGTGCCATTGACCAGGCCGGGCACATATTTTTGCTTCTGAGCCTCATTGGCATTGCGCAGAATGTTATGCAAGCACAGGTTCTCGTGCGCCACCCATGACAGACCCAGCGCGTAGTTCCAGCGCGAAATGGCCTGCAGGACCAGTCCGCTGGTCATGATGTCCATGCCGGCACCACCATACTCCGGCGGCGCAGTGACACCCATGAAGCCGTTTTCACCAATTTTGGGGAAGGCCTGATCCGGCCACCATTCCTCGTCATCCATGCGCTGAGCCAGGGGATACAACTCCTTTTCGGCAAAGCGATTGGCCTGATGCAGGATTTCGGCTTCGTCGTTGGACAGGCCGGTGAAGGCCTGCATGACGCTCTGTCCAGTCATAACGTGTTCTCGATGTGTCTTGTCATTTATAAAATCGGCGGAGTGTGACGACGCTGCTTACACCTATGGCGAATCGCAGATCTCGTCGATCAACCCCCACTCCAGCGCCAGTTCAGCGCGAATTCTCTTGCCCGACAGCCCCCACCATCCCAGGCGCTGGCGTCCGATGCGACGGGCAATACTGATACAGCCACCAGCACCGGGAATCAGCCCCATGCCAACCTCGGGCAGTTGAAACCAAGCCTGCGGATCCGCACTGAGATGACCCGCAAAGGCCGGAAATTCGATCCCTGAACCAATGCAACCGCCATGCACATGAATGTGCACACGATCGGCAACCCGCGCCAGAAAGCGGCCGGGCACGGCCAGCAGTCGCACCAAATGCCCACGCGCGCTGTCCGGCACGCTGCCAAATTCCCTGAGGTCTCCACCCGTGCTGAAGAAGTCGCCCCGTGCACCCAAGTGAACACGACGAATGCTGTCATCCGCCTCGACCAAACGAAGCACTTCGATCAGGGCGTCACGAATTTCCACCGACATCGCATTGCGATTGGCCGGGCGGTTGAGCATCAGCGTCAGCTCATCATCCTCACGCTCGGCAATGATTGGCGGGCCGGATTCAGTCGCAACTTCAGGCTGCGTGGCCAGCGCATCCAGCCAGGCCCGGTATTCCGCCCCGCCTTGCAGCGTCGCGTAGACCGCGGATTCAACATTGAGCGCGGCGTCCAGCGGCATAGGTTCGGTCACGCGCAGCAGGTCCACAAAGCTGGTCGCCGCGACCGGGTTGCGTCGAACCCGCTCAAGCAAATGCTCGGCCGCTGCAAGCTCATCCACCACCACGTCGCACGCCGCACTGATCAGCGCGTGTTCGGGTTGCGTGCAGCGACTGCGCTCGAGATCACGCACACCAACCACCGGACACACCAGAGTCTTCATCCAGGCCGCCACAAGTGGCGCATCGGTCAGCCCTGAAGTGCTGGCCAGATCAACCACCAGCGCTGCGTGCTCACCCCACGGCGAGAATGCGGGCGGCGCCGGTCCGGCCGCACACCAGGCGCGTAGCTGCTCACCATCAAGCACTGCGCACCCCGTGAAAAACCAGCAATGAGTCTGACTCATAATTCATTCGCCCATTTTGCCACGAAACAAATCAAATATCCTTTTTGACTTATTTTTTGATACCTTGAAGGAAATGAGCCTGACTCACGTAACGAGGTAAACATGTCCGAAGACGTCCTGATCGAGCGCCGCGGCGCGGTCCAGTGGATCACCATCAACCGCGAAGCACGGCGCAATGCCATGAACGCCGAAGTTATCGGCCTGATCTCTCAGGGCATTGCCGACGCGGTCGATAGCGAAGCGCGCGCCATCGTCCTGACCGGCGTAGGCGACAAGGCCTTTTGTGCCGGAGCTGACTTGACCAAAGGGGTCAAAGGCTTTGCCTTTGATGTCGATTACTCACGCCCACGGCATTACATCGTGCAACTGTTCAAACAGTTGCAGGACTGCCCGCTGCCGGTCATCGCACGGGTCAATGGCGCCGCCATGGCTGGTGGTTTCGGACTGGTCTGTGCCTGCGACATGGCGATCGCCGCCGACGACATCAAGATCGGGACCTCGGAATCCAAAATCGGCCTCACCCCGATGATGATCCTGCCCTACATGATCCGCGTCCTGCCGCCGCGCAAATTGCAGGAAATGTGCATCACCGGCGAGGTGTTCACGGCCGCTGAAGGGCTGGAATGGGGCTTGTTTAACTACGTGGTCCCGCGCGCGCAACTCGACGAAAAACTCGACTGGCTGCTCGAACGTATCGTGCCGCGCTCGCCCACCGCCATTCGCCTCGGCAAACAGGCTTACTCGGCAACCCGCGACATGGACCTGCGCAGCGCCCTGGAATACGCCCAGGCCATGGTCCCGATCATGTCGTCCACTCAGGATGCCGCCGAAGGGCTGGCCGCGTTTCAAGAGAAGCGCGCACCCAAGTGGACGGGCAACTGATCCTGCAATCCCGGCATGCAGGAAGAAAGTGGTTTGAAACTGTCTTTCAGCGCCATCAGAACGCCGCGCCGTAAGACGGCTTCAAACCGCACACACGCATCAACGTGACGGCTGCATCAAAGCGAACACTGGTAGAAACATGAGCGAAAAAATCGTACGTATTGGCTGCGGCGCCGGCTTCTGGGGCGACTCCGCAGAAGGCCCCAAACAGCTGGTCGCATCAGGCGAAATTGATTATCTGGTGCTCGACTATCTGGCCGAGATCACCATGTCACTGCTGGCCAAAGCGCGCAGCAAGAAGCCCGAACTGGGTTACGCCACCGATTTCCCCATGGTTGTCGGCAAACTCGCCCCGCACCTCAAGAAGCAGGGCATCAAGGTGGTAACCAACGCGGGCGGGGTCAACCCGCAAGCGTGCAAGGCCGCGATCGAAGCGCAGCTGGCACAGGCCGGCATCGATATGACCGTGGGCATCGTCACTGGCGATGACCTGACCCCGCACCTGGAAGCGCTGAGCGGCACCAAAGAGATGTTCAACGGTGCCAGCTTCCCGGCCAAACCATGGAGCGCCAATGCCTATCTGGGCGCCTTCCCTATCGCCGCCGCCCTCGAGGCCGGCGCCGACATCGTCATTACCGGGCGCTGTGTCGACAGCGCCGTGGCGCTGGGCCCACTGATTCATGAATTCGGCTGGCAAGCGGATGAATTCGACAAACTGGCGGCCGGCAGCTTGTGCGGCCATGTGCTGGAATGCGGCGCCCAGGCCACTGGTGGCATCACCACCGACTGGCAACTGGTTGCCGATGACTGGGACAACATGGGCTTTCCGATTGCCAGCTGTTGTGCTGATGGCAGTTTTGTTTTGAGCAAACCCGCCGGCACCGGCGGGCGCATCGTGCCCGCAACCACGGCCGAACAGATTGTTTACGAAATCGGCGACCCCGGCAGCTACCTGCTGCCTGACGTCACCTGCGATTTCAGAGACATTCAGCTGGAGCAAGTGGGCGATCAGCAGGTGCGCGTGAGCGGCGCCCGCGGCCGGGCACCGAGTGATCAATACAAGGCCTCGGTTACCTATCAAGATGGCTTTCGCGCCACCGCCATGATGATGCTGGGCGGGCGTGAGGCACCGGCACGCGCCGAAAAAGTGGCCGCAGCCATACTCAAACGCTGCCGGCGCCTGTTCGACGAACGCGGCCTCAATGACTTTGACCGCAGCAGCATCGAAGTGCTGGGCACCGAAACCAACTGGGGCGCCCAGGCCCGCGCCCGCGGCACGCGTGAAGTTGTGCTTAAACTCGCGGTTCAACATCAGGACAAGGCCGCCCTGGAACTGTTCGGGCGCGAGTGCATCCCGCCAGCCACCGCCATGGCTCAGAGCATCACCGGATTTGCTGGCGGCCGCCCTGCCCCCACACCGCTGGTGCGGCTGTTTTCCTGCCTGGTGCCCAAGACACTGCTGCCGATTGGCGTACAGGTGGGCGAAAACACCCTGGATTTCAAGCTCCCGCAAGTCGGAAGCAAGACGCCCACAAGCGCAGATCGCAGCGCGTCGACAGAACAGATCCGTGATGGCGAGATCGAAGTGCCACTGATCAAGCTCGCATACGGCCGCAGCGGCGACAAAGGCAATGCCGCCAACATCGGGGTGCTGGCCCGACGTGCCGAATTTGCTGCGGTCCTGCGCGGCCAGCTCACTGCAGATGCGGTCAAGGCCTATTTCGCCCACTTCTGCGAAGGCCCGGTGGAACGCTTCGAATGGCCCGGCCTTGATGGCTTCAACTTCCTGCTCCACGACGTGCTCGGCGGCGGCGGCATCGCCTCATTGCGGCATGACCCACAAGGCAAGATGCTGGCCCAGATTCTCATGGACTTCCCGCTCAAGGTGCCGCAACGCTGGCTGAGCGACGGCCTGATCAACGCCTGAGCGCACATGAGCCAGCCCCGTCCTGACCGCGAGCAGCGGCGCCGCGACATCCTCGATGCCGCACGCGAAACCTTTTGCGAACACGGTTACGAGCAAGCCGCCGTGTCGGAAATCGCGGCCCGCGTGGGCGTGGTCGAAGGCACGGTGTACCGCTATTTTGAAAGCAAGCATGAATTGCTCATGCAGGTGCTCACTGACTGGTACCACAGCATGTTCGGCGACTACGCTGATGCTCTGGCCGGGGTCAGCGGCGCCAAAACGCGACTACGCCTGCTCATCTGGCGCCATCTGCGCACCATTCGCGATGCCCCGGAGTTGTGCCGCCTGATGTTTCGCGAAGCGCGCGACGATATCGGCGCCGCCAACTCCGAACTGCGCAAGCTCAACCGCCGCTACACCCGATTTCTGGTCGACGTGCTGGAAGACGGCATGGCCCAGGGCGAATTTCGCACAGGACTGCCGCCCGCCCTGTTTCGCGACCTCGTCTATGGCGGTATCGAGCACTACTGCTGGCGTTATCTCAGCGGCCAGGGCGAACTCGATATTGACCTTGCCGCCGAACAGATCAGCGACATTTTCTGCCACGGCATAGGCATGCCAGGCAATGACCTCGGGCGCGAAACACAGCGCTTGTCCACGCTGGTTTCCCGCATGGAACAGCTGCTCCCCGAAGCGCCGCAACCCTCCCATCCATCTTCAAATACGCGAAAGTCATGAACACACAAGACTGGCCCTTTGACACCGTACTGGTGGCCAACCGCGGTGAAATTGCGGTGCGCATACTGCGCAGCATCCACGCGGCTGGATTGCGCGGCGTGGTGGTTTACCATGCCAACGACCGTCTCAGCCCGGCCGTGTCCGCTGCAGATGTCGCGATAGAGATCACAGGCGAAACCCCGGTTGGCGCCTATCTGGATGGAGCGCAGATCATCCAGGCTGCGCTGCAGGCTGGCGCCGGCGCCATCCATCCCGGCTACGGCTTTCTGTCCGAGAATGCTGCGTTCGCCCGCGCCGTTTCCGAGGCCGGGATTACATTTGTGGGCCCCACCCCACAACAGATCGAACTGATGGGCGACAAGGTTCGGGCCCGCGCCTTTGTCGAGAAGGCAGGCTTCCCGGTCGCGCCTTCAGCGATCGAGGACGACGATCCGGCAACCTTTGTCGAACGTGCGCGCGAGGTGCCGTTTCCGATTCTGATCAAGCCTGCTGCTGGCGGCGGCGGCAAGGGCATGCGCGTGGTCCGCGACCCGGCGGAGCTGGAAGGCGAAATCGAACGTGCGCGCAGTGAAGGCCAGCGTTACTTTGGTGACGGGCGCCTCTATGTCGAGCGCTACATCGAAAACCCGCGCCATATCGAAGTTCAGATTCTCGGCGACAGCCACGGCAATGTGGTGCATTTGTTCGAGCGCGAATGCTCGGTGCAACGGCGCTTTCAGAAAATTATCGAGGAAACACCCTCGCCCGCCCTGACGCCTGAGATTCGCGAAAAGATTTGCGAAACCGCTGCTGGCATCGCCCGCTCCGCCGGCTATGTCAACGCTGGCACGGTCGAGTTTATTTACGGCGAAGGCGGCGAATTTTATTTCCTCGAAACCAATACGCGCCTGCAGGTCGAACATCCGGTGACCGAGCAGATCACCGGCGTAGATCTGGCCTTGCAGCAGCTGTGCATTGCCGCAGGCGAGCCCTTGCCGTTCCGTCAGGACGACATCACCAGCCAGGGCCACAGCATCGAGTTCCGCATCTATGCCGAGGATGCCGCAGCCGGCTTCACACCAACCACCGGTCCAGTGCTGCAATGGACCCCGGCGCAAGGTGACGGCGTGCGCATGGACAGCGGCATTGCCCAGGGCCAGGCGGTGACGGCCGCATTCGACCCCATGCTGGCCAAACTGATAGTCACCGGCACGGACCGCGAACAAGCCTGTGCCCGGGCCGACAAGGCCTTGCGTGAGCTGGTATTGCTCGGCTGCAAGACCAACACCAGCTTTTTGCGCCAGGTGCTCAACCATCCGGCCTTTATCAATGGTGACGTACACACCGGTTTTCTGGATGCCCATCCGGAACTGGCCAACGAACCTGAAGTGGACGCGCTCACACTTAAAAAATTGCTGGCCACCGCCGCCGCAATGACCCGTCCGCTGCGCGATGTTGCCGATGCCGTGCCCACCATGCACGCCGCCATGGGCGCGTGGAGAAACTGATGAAACACGGATTCAAGTTCAACGACAACGAATACGACATCGGCCTGTCGCGCAGTGCGCAGGGCTATCGCCTGCACCATGACGGCCAGGCCTGGCCTTTCACCCTGCAGCCGGGTGAGGAAGGCGGCTGGATTCTGGGCAGCAGCGCCGGTGGTCGCCGCGTAATCGAGCATCTCGCCGTCGCGGTCGATGGCGATGATATTCACATCCATCTTGATGGGCACACCCACACCCTGCGATTCGAACACGCCCTGGAGCGCCTGGCCCAGCTCAATGAAGCCGGCGCCGCAGACGCCATACGCGCCACCATGCCCGGCAGCCTGATCTCGCTCGCCGTCGCCGCTGGAGACGCCGTGAAAAAAGGCCAGACCCTGCTGGTGATGGAATCCATGAAGATGGAAACCACCATAGTCGCGCCGCGCGACGGCGTGATTGCCGAGGTTCTGGTCGCGGCCGGCCAAACCTTCGACAAGGACGCGGTACTGCTCTCGCTGGAGCCCCAGGACGCCGACCAGGAACAACCGTCATGAAACGCATCAACAGCGCGATAAACACCAATTCACCCGAGTTTCAGGCCAACGCCGAGCACAACCGGCGGCTGGCCGCGGAGTTCCGCGAAAAGCAGCGCGCCGCGCGTCATGATCGGCCTCAGCGCGACATCGACCGCCTGCGCAAACAGAACAAATTGACCGTGCGTGAGCGCATCGAACGCCTGCTCGATCCGGGCACACCGTTCATGGAACTGTCCTGCCTTGCGGCCAACGAAATGTACGACGGCAGCGTGCCCGGCGCCGGCTGCGTGACCGGCATCGGCATCGTGTCCGGGCGCGAAGTGGTGATCAATGCCGGCGACGCCAGCGTCAAAGGTGGCGCCTGGTATCCCATCACGATCAAGAAAACCGTTCGCGCGCTGGACATCGCCATCGAAAACCGTCTGCCGGTGGTGCATTTGTGCGATTCCGCCGGTGGCTTTCTGCCTGAGCAAGCCGAACTGTTTGCTGACAAGTACTACGCCGGACGCATTTTCCGCAATCAATGCACCCTGTCCAAGATGGGTGTGCAGCAAGTTTCAGTGGTGCTCGGGCACTGCACGGCTGGCGGCGCCTATGTGCCCGGCCTGTCGGATTACAACGTCATCGTACGCGGTACCGGCGCGATCTTTCTGGCCGGCCCGCCGCTGGTCAAAGCCGCCACCGGCGAAGAAGTCAGCGTCGATGAG
>JBFKEC010000025.1:0-19442 GCA_041619315.1 Oceanococcus sp.
AAGCGAAATAGCCACTACGATGCACCTTGAGTACCAGACACATCGATAACAACCGGAACTGATCGCGGTGGGCTTTTGTAAAGGCGGACTTTACCCGGACGCCTAGGCGAACTACGCCGCGGATTTTTCCTGGGTGGCGCGCTGTTCCTCAACGCGAGCCAATCCGGCCTTCAAACGGGCATTCCTAAACTGGAGTTCGTTGTAATGCATGGCTTGCTTTTCTTTCCGGCTGACGCCGGAATCTCACAGCCAGCTATACACGCTGTGCGTGGATACACTTAGCCGCCTGGAAACTTCGACGACCAAATAACCGCGCTCTGTGATTTTTTGTTTGCTTCAGCCAGAATCTCGGGCGCATACCGTTTTGATGACATCAGATTCTCCAACCCTCATTTCACATTTCCGTGTCTATGAAAGCGGGCGAGATCCACGTACATATTTTTCGTACACACTCACAAAAAAGCCCGCTCAGGGCGGGCTTTTGATGCGCATAAGCTATTGAAGCCACGCGACTTTTTATGGCTGGGGGTGAGGGATTCGAACCCCCGCTGACGGAGTCAGAGTCCGTAGTCCTACCACTAGACGAACCCCCAGTATTTTTCAGCATGCCAGATGCGTGATCTGACAAAGCGGCCAACGGCTTCAGTGTGAACTGAAGCCGCAAACCCAGCGCAAATTTAGCGCTTGCTGTACTGCGTGGCTTTACGCGCTTTGCGCAGACCCACTTTCTTACGCTCAACCTTACGTGAATCACGTGTCAGCAGACCGGCAGCTCGCAGCGAACCACGCAGCTCTTCGTCGTAATCGACAAGAGCGCGTGCCAGACCGTGGCGAATCGCACCGGCCTGACCGTTGGCGCCGCCACCACTGGTGGTCACGTTGACGTCAAAGCGGCCGACGTTTTCGGTGATTTCCAGCGGCTGCATGACAATCATGCGTGAGGTCGGGCGACCGAAGAATTCGTCCAACGGCTTGCCGTTGACCGTAATCTGGCCCGTGCCGGATTTGAGAAAGACGCGTGCCGTTGCGGTTTTGCGACGGCCAGTTCCGTAGTTGGTTTGCATAATCAGTTCTTCAGATCCAGAACTTGCGGCTGCTGAGCGGTATGCGGATGCTCGGCGCCACGGTAAATCTTGAGTTTCTTAAACATTGCGCGACCCAGCGGGTTCTTCGGCAGCATGCCTTTAACAGCCGCTTCAATCACGCGCTCGGGGTGGTCCCGCAACTGGTCATCCAGGCGCACTGCGTGCAGGTTACCCGGACGGCCGGAGTGGCGGTAATAGAATTTCTGGCTCGCCTTGTTACCCGTCACACGAATCTTTTCGGCATTGACTACAACAATGTAGTCGCCGGTATCGACGTGGGGGGTGAACTCAGGCTTGTGCTTGCCGCGCAGACGATGAGCAAGCTCTGTAGCCAGACGGCCGAGAACCAGGTCGCTCGCATCGATCAGAACCCAATCGTGGCGAACTTCGTGCGGCTTGGCGGAAACTGTGGTTGTCATTCTTGAAATGATCCCGGTTAGCGCGCAAAGGCGCCAAGACGTGGGGGTGGACAGAAAGGGCGCGAATTCTAGGGATTCAGCCGACAAAAATCAAGCCGGAACTGACTCTAGAATTCATACGACAATGAGACTGACGAAATCGTGTCGGTCTGCTCGGTATCTGCAGACACGTCACTATTGTGTTTAACGGTGAATGCGAGATTGGCAAACACCCCGCCAATGACCGCCAACTTCAGTTCACTGAGTGACTCGGTGTAGGTGTTGCTATCACCATATTCCGCAGTCACGCTCTGTGCGAACCGGCTAGTTTCACTGAACTGCCAAGCATAGACGAAACCGGCGCGGCCGACCACTTCGGACACGCGTTGCGCGTCGTCTTCCTGGGCCAGTGACTGCCTTGCACCAGCGCCCAGCTCAAGATCCAGCTTGTGTGTCTCACCGTGCAGTAGACGACGACCATAACCCAATGTTTGCGCAGTTCGTTCGCGCACGGCGCCAAACAGATCCTTCTCGAAATCGAGCTGGACATACAGATAATCGTTTTCAGTGAAGTCCAGGGCACTGCGCAATCCGACCACATAACGCTCCGAGGTGGTCTGCTTGTCGCTGTTGCCTGCATCGTCTTCCGTTTCGCTGCGCGCCTGCATTGCGCTGGCTTTCAATGCGTTGTGCCACCGGTCCTTATCGTATTTGAGTCCGAACTCAAAGTTGAAGGTACTGCTCTCGCTGTTACCGCTGGCAGCAATCGCGCCGACCGCCACATGACCGCTGAACGGACTGTCTGCAGATGCCACAACCGGACTGATCACAGCGCTTGCTGCAAGCACCATGGCGGCCGTACGCATCGGATAGACTGTGCAATTCATTTGAATTCCGGGGCAAAAAGGCCGCGTATTCTAGGAAATGGACCGACATTTTCCAATTGAACAGGCGGACCTGTGTGTGAAATGCGGACTGTGCGCACCGCATTGCCCAACATATGCGCTGTCCGGGATGGAGCCCGAGTCTCCACGTGGGCGTATTGCGATCATGAGCGCAATCGCCAGCGGCACGATTGAAGCGACGGACACCGCGCGTAAACACCTTGATCACTGCCTGTCCTGCCAGGCTTGCGAGGCCGTGTGCCCGGCCAAAGTGCCGTACTTGTCGCTGCTGGATGCACATCGCACCGACCACCCGAGCCGCCCGAGCGGCCCCGAGCGCGCGCTGGCGTTCGCTGTCAGCGCGCGCCTCAGCCGCCCTGCCCTGCGCCTGGGCCTGCGCCTGGCTGTAACGATACAACCCTTGCTGCGAGCTCTGAGCACGGCGCTGCGCTGGTCCAGCGCGCGCGAATGGCTTAACCGGCTGCCACGCCAGCGTAGCGGGCGCTTACCACGCACCCATGGCCGCGCCGATGTGTACATATTTGCGGGCTGCATGGGGGATCTGGCCAATGCGCCTGCGGCCAAGGCCTTGCTGCACTGCTGCACCGCGCTGGGTCTACAGGCGCACGTCCTCCCCGCCGGTCTGTGTTGTGGCGCCTTGGCCCAGCACCGCGGCCAGGCGCGCGCTGCCGCGCAACAGCGACAAACCCTCTGGGCGACGGTGGACACCAGCAAACCGCTCGTGCTGCTGGATTCGGCCTGCGCCAGCCAGCTACGCGACAGTGGCTGGAGTCAGGTCGAAGAAGCCTGTCACTTCCTCAACCGGCAAAACTGGCCACAACAGCATCTCACCAGCGATCCACAACGTGTGCTGATCCACCAGCCCTGCTCGCATCGCAACGGGCTGCGCGAAAACGATGCCGCGCGCACTTTGCTGGCGCGGGTTGCTGGCCTGGAGCTGCACGACATTGCTGACCCGCTGTGTTGTGGCGCGGCGGGCACGCACATGCTGCAGTTCCCGCAGCGCGCTGCGCGCCTGCGCCAGAGCAAGCTGGATAGCTGCCAAGCACTTCAGCCCGAAACCCTGGTCACCACCAACATTGGATGCGCCCTGCATCTGGCTGCTGGCTTGCACGACAGCGCGCCTTTGACCACTGTATGCCACCCGGTTGAACTGATCGCACGCTGCCTTGAGCCTGTATAACCATCAACAGATTCATGCCGCCCTGACACAGCGGCGCACGATTCACGACTTCATTGTGGACCGGCTACCGCCGTGGGATGAGGTCGAGACTGCGTTGCAGGCCGCCTGTTTTGCGCCCAATCATTATTTCACCCAACCGTGGCGGTTCTATGCGTTAGGCGCGCAGACCAAACAGGCCGTCGTCGACCTCAATGCCAGCCTAGTGGCGCAAAAGCGCGGCGCAGAGGCCGGCGAAAAGAAGCGTCAACGCTGGGCCAGCATTCCGGGCTGGCTGGTCATAACCTGCCAGCGCTCCTCGCAGCAGCTGCGTGCGCGCGAGGACTATGCGGCCTGCTGCTGCGCCATCCAGAATCTGATGCTCGACTTGTGGGCGCGCGGCATCGGCTGCAAATGGACCTCGGGTGAAGTTATCCGCGACCCGGCTTTTTATCGCCTGCTCGGGATCAAGGCACACCAGGAAGAAGTGGTCGCTCTGCTTTGGTACGGCTACCCAACGGTGATACCGCGCACACAGCGCGCCAGCCTCAGCACCAAACTCACCCACCTGCCGTAAACGCGGTCAGCTGCCTTTGAGCAACTGGGCTTTGGCCAACTGCATCTTCACCGATTCGCGGGTCTGCTCCATGAGCATGCGCTGAGCCAACTGGCGCACGGGCATCAAACGCGCCTCACGCGCTGCAAACTCGAGCATGGGCAAACCGCCCTGGTGATGCGCCATCATAAGTTCCAGAAACAGGCGGTCGCGCGCCTCACCCTGAGCTTGCCCAAGGCGCTCTATCTGCTCAGCGCTGGCCAGCCCAGGCATACCGCCAAGCGCGTTCTCACAAGCAACCAGATAGGCCGCAAGCTTGGCATCCGGGGCACTGCTGCCGGCCAGCATCCAGTCCATGGAGCGGCCCGCCGGAGCCAGCGGCTGCCCCCACAAGGCGAGCCAGCCGCGCATCTGCCCAAGCTCCAGCAACTGGTTTTGACGCACGCTGTGGGCAAAACCGTCCAGATCGGATTCATGCCCATGCAGGAACACGGTGGCCAGAAATATGGCCTGATCATGATGTTGGCTCATATGCTGGGCGAAGCCGATATCAACGGGCCCGGCAATGGCCTGGTAAGGCTCGGTGTCCGCGCCCCACTCAGCCGTCAGCCATGCCCCCAGAGCCCCGCACGCGACCGCCGCAATCACGATCAGCGTATTTTTCACAATGCCGGATCGGCCAACGGATAGACCCCGTTTTCAAACTCCAGCACAAGAAATCCGTTGTCCATGCAGGTGACCCACAACTGATCATCAACAAACCGTGGCGGCGAACTGCACCAGTCCGCACTCATCTCGCCGTGCACCGCATTCAGCCCCATGGCCAGCAGTTCGGGCACTGAGGCAACGTAATCAAACAGATACGGGCTGAGTGCCAGCGGATCTTCGCCACTGGCGTTCTGATCGGAAATCACCGGCAGCACGCCGCCACCATAGGCATGCAGAGACCCCTGCAGGCGTGGCGCCGCGTCGGGCTGGGCTGGCGGATTGAAATAGGCGATCTCGCGAGGCTGCAATGGGTCGCGAATATCGAACACTCGAATGCCAGACTGAAAATACCCGCAAGCCAGCGCGGTCGGATTGTCGACCCGATCGACATCGCAATAATGCGCTTCGTAGGAAAACGCTCCATTGCGCGCGGTGTCTTCAACGCGCAGCGCGGCGTTTTCAGGGCGCTGGATTTCCAGCTGAATATGGGTCACCACTTGTGGCGCTGTTTCATCACTGATGTCGATGATACGGATGCCTTCGGAAGCAAATTCATCCGGTGCAATCAAATGTGCAACCCCGTCAAAAAACACCGGCAGGGCATGCTGACCGCAACTGCGCGGATTCCAGGTCAGGTGACTGATCTGGCGCACCTGGGGCGCCGCTGCCCGATTCTGAACATCGCTGATATCCAGGGTCATCACCCCACCCGGCAAACACGTCGCCAGATACATGCGCTGCCCATCCGCACTGAACTCAGCACCATGGTTGGTCGGAAAGCCCTGCAGCCCGGAATACACAACGCGTGGTTGCGCCGGCTCGGTTACATCAATCGCGGTCAGGCTGCCAGCGACCAGACCTGTGGCCCAGTAGGTTTTGCCATCCGGCGACCAATTGCCTTCATGGCCGAGCAAATTGGCCGGCAATTCCAGTGACGTGCCAAGCAAGCCGTTGCGATGTATCGGCTGAGCGCAATCGTCATTGATGTCGTAGACGTCGAAAAACCCGGGCGCCGTCAGCACGCCTACCGCCACCCCACCAATCAAGCCGCGCTGCTCATTGACCTTGAGCGATTCCCAGGTCCCCAGCAGCATGCCGGGACTGGCATGGTTGCCGGCAAACACCGGCTTGGCCGGGTCGGACACATCAACCACCTGCATCCCCGGGGTGGCGCTCAGCACGGCAGCCACCGGGCCACTGGACATGTAAGCACAATGACCGCTGGATGCGCTGACCACCGACGCACCCTGACCCTGATACTGACCAACTTGTTTGAGATTGCAGGAATAACCTTGCAGATTGCGTCCGCTATCGCGATCCACCCGCGGCACCTGCCCCTGAAGTCCGGTTTCGGGCTGGCTGCCGGGGCCGCATTCCGCCGCTGCCGGCACCACGGCTTGAAGCCGAGACACCTGCGCATCGCCGCGCCCTCCATTGCAGGCACTCAAGGCCAAAGTGAGGCCGACACAGGCCACCGTCGCATTCCATGCACGCATTGCTG
Organism: Oceanococcus sp.; assembly: GCA_041619315.1. Taxonomy (GTDB): domain Bacteria; phylum Pseudomonadota; class Gammaproteobacteria; order Nevskiales; family Oceanococcaceae; genus Oceanococcus. Next base: position 6,313 of record JBFKEC010000025.1, read on the forward strand.
TCTCCTGATCTGATCCCGGTGTGGGTCTTTTTATGTCACCGGAGTATCTGGCATGCCTGACGCACGCACAAGAGACGTCAGAAGGTGCTTAGTCGCCGTTCGGCAAGCTGCGCAGATCAACCTCTGCGCGCAATAGCATCAACTCGATCAGATCGCGCGAGAGGCCTTCGCGCAGACGCGCCTCTTCGGCTTCCTTGGCCAGCACCACGCTGGGATCGAAACTCATGCGTCGATCGGCCGACTGGCTGTACACCTCGGAGCGCCAGTCGCCGGCGATGATCTGGAATTCAACCTTGCGACCCAGCTCATACTCAACGGCCTTGCCATCGGCGCCGATCGCAGCAACCACGCGGGTGTCACGCAACCTGTGCAGTTTGAGGGTAAAACGTGGCTCGCCGGTGTTGGTCAAACCACGATATTGCAGCGCGCGATCAAGCGCGGTGGCGAAATGCTGCATGGCCGGCTGACGCGGGGAATACTCCAGCCGGTAGTGCGGCCAAGCCGACGGCCAGTTATGACTGCCCTGTAGCTGGAAGCCGCAGGCGCTGGCCAGACCGACCAGCAGCGCCAGCAATATGCCACGCAGCAGCGTATTCACCCCACCACCAGATTAACCAGCTTACCGGGCACGTAGATCTCCTTGCGCAAGGTCTTGCCTTCCAGGTGGCGGCTGACATTTTCGTCCGACCGGGCCTGAGACAGAATGGCATCCTTGTCGGCGCCGGCATCCACCTCGATGCGCCCGCGCAGCTTGCCGTTGACCTGCACCACCAGCGCGATGGTGTCGCTGACCAGCGCACTTTCATCGACTTGCGGCCAGGTCGCATCGATCACCGCACCGTCATGTCCCAGCGCCGTCCATAACTGGTCACACACATGCGGGGTGATCGGCGCCAGCAGCAGCACCGCAGTATCCAGCGCCTCCTGAACCACGGCGCGCCCCTGATCACTGGCGTCATCAAAGCGCGAAACCGCGTTGAGCAATTCCATCACCGCGGCTATTGCCGTGTTGAAGGTCATGCGCCGACCGATATCATCGCCGGCCTTGCTCAGGGTTTCATGAATCTTGGCGCGCAAATCCTTTTGAACACGCGTCAGGCTGGCCGTGTCCAGCGTCGACACTGCGCCGGCTTGCACATGGGCATGAACCTGACGCCAAAGCCGCTTGATGAAGCGCAATGCGCCATCAACCCCAGCGTCCGACCATTCCAGCGACTGATCCGGCGGCGCCGCAAACATCATGAACAGGCGCACGGTATCGGCGCCGTAGCGGTCGATCATGACCTGCGGATCGATGCCATTGTTTTTCGATTTGGACATCTTGTTCATGCCGTCATATTCGACGACCGAACCATCCGCCTTGAGCGTGCCGCCAACAATACGGCCGCCATCATCGCGCTGAATCTCGACATCCAGCGGCGAAACCCACTGCTGACCACCCTTGTCATCCCGGGTGTACCAGCTGTCGGCCAGAACCATGCCCTGGGTGAGCAGGCGCTTGAACGGCTCGTTTGAACTGAGCAGACCTTCGTCACGCATCAGCTTGTGGAAGAAGCGCGCATACAGCAAATGCAAAATGGCGTGTTCAATACCGCCGATGTACTGATCGACCGGCGCCCAGTAGTCGGCGCGCGCATCGAGCATGGCGCCGTCGCTGTCCGGACATGCAAAGCGTGCGTAATACCAGCTGGATTCGAAGAACGTATCGAAAGTGTCGGTCTCACGCCGGGCGTCGCCGCCACATGACGGACATTTGACCTGAATCCAGTCCTCCATGGTGGCCAGCGGTGATGCGCCACCGGTTACCGTGACATTCTCTGGCAGTGCCACCGGCAACTGATCCTCCGGCACCGCCTGATCACCACAGCGATCACAGTAGATCACCGGAATCGGGCAACCCCAGTAGCGCTGACGCGAGACACCCCAGTCACGCAGGCGGAAATTGACCTGCTTTTCAGCCACCTCGCCCAGACGCTGCTGCAAAGCGGCAAATGCCGCATCGAAATCCAGGCCGTCAAATTCGCCGGAATTGATCAGCCGACCACGCTCGGTATACGCCGCCTGGGAAATATCCGGAACCTGCTCGCCATCAGGTGATATCACAGGCTTGAGCGGCAGCCCGTAAGCCTGGGCGAATTCCCAGTCACGCTGATCATGCGCCGGCACGCTCATCACGGCACCGGTGCCATACGACATCAGTACAAAATTGGCCGCCCACACCGGGACCTTTTCGCCAGTCACCGGGTGCACCGCTTCGATGCCCAGCGCCATGCCTTTCTTGTCCTGCGTTTCGAGGTCAGCCGCAGCGGTCCCGCCGCGCTGACACTCGGCAACAAATGCTGCCAGCTCAGGGTTGCTCTCAGCCGCTTTGAGCGCCAGCGGATGCGCCGCTGCAACCGCCAGATAGGTCACCCCCATCAGGGTGTCAGGCCGCGTGGTGAACACTTCCAGCGCTTCGGCACCCGGCACGTCGAAACGGATGCGCAGCCCTTCGGAACGTCCGATCCAGTTGCGCTGCATGGTTTTGACCGCTTCCGGCCATTGCTCCAGCTCGTCCAGCGAGCTGAGCAACTCATCAGCGTAATCGGTGATCCTGAGGAACCACTGCGGAATTTCGCGCTGCTCGACCAGAGCACCAGAGCGCCAGCCGCGCCCGTCTATGACCTGCTCGTTGGCCAGCACGGTGTTGTCGACCGGATCCCAGTTGACCACCGAGTTCTTGCGATAGACCAGACCTTTTTTCATCAGCCGGGTAAACAGCCACTGCTCCCAGCGGTAGTAAGCCGGATCGCAGGTCGCCAGTTCGCGTGACCAGTCGTAGGCAAAGCCCAGACGCTGCAACTGACCGCGCATGTAATCGATGTTTTCGTGCGTCCACGCTGCGGGTGGAACCTTGTTCTTGATCGCCGCATTCTCGGCCGGAAGACCAAAAGCATCCCAGCCCATGGGCTGCAGCACATTCTTGCCACACATCCGGTGATAGCGCGCCAGCACGTCACCAATGGTGTAGTTGCGCACGTGGCCCATGTGCAGGCGCCCGGACGGATATGGGAACATGCTCAGGCAATAGTATTTTTCCCGCTCAGGGTCTTCGCTGACCTTGAAGGCCTGCGTGTCATCCCAGCGTGTCTGTACCGCGGTTTCGATCGCCTGCGGATCGTATTGGTCCTGCATCACAAGTCGGCTTTGAAAAAGGCGCGCTATGTTACCAGCCTGCGGCGCATCAGCAGGGCCAGGCCCAGCGCCGCAAACATGAACAGCAGCAGTGGCAAGCGTCCCCAGCGCTGATAGGGGGTCAGCCCCTGGCGCGGAATGACATGGGCGCGCAAGGTGCCGCGCACGCCCCACTCCAGTCTTTGCTGCAGTTCGCCATCGGGCCCAACCACGGCGGAAATCCCGGTATTGGCCACACGTAGCAGGCTGCGCCCGGACTCGGCCGCGCGCAAACGGGCGATCTGTAAATGCTGTTCAGGCGCGGCAGAGCCGGCAAACCAGGCATCGTTGGTCACATTGACGAGCAATCCCGCGCGGCGCGAAGTCTCGCGCACTTCCATCGGAAATACGTCTTCAAAGCAGATCGACATCGACACCGCGTGACCATTGACCTCAAGCATGCGCTGGCCGTCGAGCCCAACCGCAATGGATGGAAATGGCAGGCTGAGCACGTCGAACATCGGACGAATCCAGGCCGGCGCCGGAATGTACTCACCAAACGGCACCAGATGCTGCTTGACGTAGCGCCCCTGATCCTCGCCCAGCGCATACACCGTGTTGTAAGTGCCGCCATCCTGCTGCGTGAGTATGCCGGCATACAATGTGCCGCCGGCCTCGCGTGCCTGCTCGTCAAGGCTTTCAAACAGCCAGGTGACATAGTCATAAGGCAAGGGAATGGCCGCTTCTGGCCAGATCACCAGATCAGCCGGCCACGCCTGCGCAGTCATGCGATCGTACATCTCGATAGTCGGCAGGCGGTTTTCCGGTCGCCATTTCTGATCCTGGCTCATATTGCCCTGGATCAGCACCGCGTCGATCGGCTCCCCCGCCACCTGTGTCCAGGCTTTGGGCTGCGGCAGCCACACATGCGCGGCGACTATGCCGGCCATCAGCAGCGCGGCCACAGCGCGCGCCTTGCCCAGCAGCAGCATCGCAACGGCGGCAGCAACCAGCGCGTAGAGCGCTGACACGCCATGCACCCCGAGCACGGCTGCGGGCTTGAGCCCGAACGGCACCTGGGTCGCCACATACCCCAGCGAAAACCACGGAAAGCCATGGAACACGGTGTCGCGGGCAAACTCGGCAAGCAGCCAGCATAGCGGCCACAGCAACACGCTCCAGCCACCAATAACACGTGGGTACAGCCACACCATCAAAGCGGCCGCCATGGCCGGGTACAAGCTCAGATAGGCGACCAGAAACAACAACAGCAGCACTGAGAGCGCAAGCGGCGCGCCGCCGAACACCCAGGTACTGATCAGCACCCACCATACGCCGCTCAGGAAATGGGCAAAACCGAACAGGCCACCGAGCAGCAACGCCTGACGCGGGCCATGCCCACGCAAAGCCAGCAGCAGCAGCATCGGCCCGAACACGATTCCGGGCCACAGGTTGAATGGCGCGAATGCCGCCGTGGTCAGCAGCCCGCCCAGCATTGCAATGATGACGGACCGGCGCATGAGGGCTAGTCCTGTTGCGGTTGCCCGCTCACCGTGACCCGCAGCATGGCCAGCCTGCGGCTATCGGCGCGTGCAACCTGAAACTCAAACTCACCCAGAGCCAGCGTTTCGCCAGACTTGGGCAGACGTCCGAAATGGTGTGTCACCAACCCACCCAACGTGTCGAACTCTTCATCTGAAAAGTTCGCTCCGAAATAGGTGTTGAAGTCCTCGATGGAACACAGCCCTTTGACCAGATAATGGCGGCTGTCCTGGCGCAGGATCGAGGCCCCTTCAGTTTCATCGTACTCATCGTCAATGTCACCAACGATGGTTTCCAGCACATCTTCTATCGTCACCAGACCCGACACACCACCATATTCGTCGACCACCATGGCCATATGGTTGCGCCCGCTGCGAAATTCCTTGAGCAGTACGTTCAGTCGTTTGTTTTCCGGCACAAATTCTGGCGCACGCAAGCAATCCTGAATACGGAATTCGCTGGAGTCGACATCCTGGCCGGCAAACTTGAGCAGATCCTTGGCCAGCAATATGCCCTGGACCTGGTCACGGTTCTCACCGATCACCGGGAAGCGTGAGTGACCGGAATCCACCACCGCACGCAGCACATCTTCTATGGCCATATCGTGCTCGATCACGACCATCTGGGAACGCGGAATCATGATGTGTTCGACCGGCGTATCGGCGGCCTTGAGTACGCCCTCGATCATTAACTGGGCGTCAGCATCCATCAATTCGATCTGACGCGCTTCGCGCAAGATCTCGGATAGTTCTTCGCGACTGCGGGGCGCTCCGGCAAGACTGCGGCCCAAACGCCGCATCCAGTTGTCGGAAGGCCCCTCGGTACTCGAAGGATTGTCGTCAGACATGATCGTGTTTACTCATACGGATCGGAAAAATTCAGTTTGGCGAGCAATTTGCGCTCCAACGCTTCCATGCGCTCGGCCTGATCAGCCTCGATATGGTCATAACCGAGCAAATGCAGGCAACCGTGAATCAGCATGTGCGCCCAATGTGCGTCCAGCAGCTTGTTCTGTTCCCGCGCTTCGTCCGCCACTACCGAGGCGCAAACCACCAGATCACCCAGCGCCTGTTCGGCTGCCAACTCGGGTATCCCCACAGGCAAGGCCTCGGCCGGGAACGACAGCACATTGGTCGGCTTGTCCTTGTTGCGATATTGCACATTCAGCGCTCTGGACTCCGCCGCATCGACGATTCGGATGACCAGTTCGCCTTCGGCGGCCTGACCGCTGAGCGCAGTTTCAACCCAGCCGCGCATCACGCTGTCTTCAGGCACCTGGTCTTCGCACGCCTGCTGAATGATGATCGACACGCTCATCGTGTCTCCTCGCCTTCGTGCTCGCCATAGGCGTCAACAATGCGCTGCACCAGCGGATGGCGGACCACGTCACCTGAGCGAAAATAAGTGAAGCTGATACCCGGCACCCCATCCAGCACCTGGGTGGCGTGACGCAGACCTGACTGGCCCGGACGCGGCAGGTCAACCTGGGTGACATCGCCGGTCACCACCGCTGTGGAGCCAAAGCCCAGGCGGGTCAGAAACATCTTCATCTGGGCAACGGTCGCGTTCTGCGCCTCATCCATGATGATGAAGGATTCATTCAGGGTGCGGCCACGCATATAGGCCAGGGGCGCCACTTCAATAATGTTGCGCTCCATCAAACGCCCGACCTTTTCAAAGCCGAGCATCTCGTACAGCGCGTCGTACAACGGGCGCAGATACGGGTCGATCTTTTGAGCCAGATCGCCGGGCAGAAAACCTAGCCGTTCGCCCGCTTCAACCGCCGGGCGCACCAGCATGATGCGGCGAACCTCGTCGCGCTCCAATGCCTCGACTGCGGCAGCAACCGCAAGGTAGGTCTTACCTGTCCCGGCTGGCCCCACACCAAAAACCAGATCATGGCGCTGAATGCTGCCGAGGTAATGCGCCTGACTCGGGTTGCGCGCCCGAATCACCCCACGCCGGGTCCGAATCCGCAGCGGTTCACCGTCACTCTCGGTCTGCTGTTCGCGCGCAGCGATATGCACAGCTTCACGGTCCAATGTGCCGCTGCCATCACCTTTATATAGCCGCTGCAGGGTTCGCGATGCCTGTTCCACGGCCTCGGCACTGCCCAGCACCTGAAAATCATGCCCACGGCTGCGTATTTCGACCGCAAGATCACGCTCCAGCTGACGCAAATGCTGATCAGCCGGGCCACACAATGCAGAAAGTCGTTCTTGCGACTCTGGCAAGAGCCGCAAATGCTTGGAGATATTCACGAAAACCAGCGGTTCATCAAGCTGCGTGGGAAACCGGACTGACCAGCACACCGCGCAACGAATTGGGCAGGGCTTCGGTGATTTCGACATCGACAAAACGACCGATCAATTCCGGCTCGGCGCTGAAATTCACCCAGCGATTGTTGTCGGTACGGCCGGCCAGCTGACCGGCATCTTTGCGCGACAGGCGCTCGACCAGCACGCGCTGACGGGTGCCGACCATGGCCCGCGAAAACTCATCGCCACGGGCACGCACGCGATCCTGAAGAATTCTGAGGCGCTGCTTCTTGACCTCAAGATCAACCCCATCATGCAATTTGGCTGCTGGTGTCCCTGGCCGCGCACTGTATATAAACGAGAACGCGTGATCGAAATCCGCGAAGCCCACCAATTCCATGGTGGCTTCGAAATCGGCGTCCGTTTCACTCGGAAAACCAACAATGATATCGGTGGACAAGCTGATGTCCGGACGCGCTGCACGCAAGCGCTGAACTTTGGAAATGTATTCCTGAGCACTGTGACCGCGCTTCATCATCATCAGGATACGATCCGCCCCGGACTGCACCGGCAGATGCAGATAGCTGGCCAACTTGGGCACTTCGGCATAGGCCTGAATCAGGCTGTCGGAGAATTCAGCTGGATGCGAGGTGGTGAAGCGTATCCGCCCAATCTCTTCGATCTCAGCGATGTAGCGAATCAACAGCGCCAGATCGGCCGTGGTGCCGTCGCTCATCTTGCCGTAATAAGCGTTGACGTTCTGACCCAGCAGGGTGATTTCACGCACGCCCTGCTTTGCCAGCGAGCGCACTTCCGCCATCACGTCATCAAACGGACGACTGACCTCTTCACCGCGGGTATAGGGCACAACGCAGAACGTGCAGTACTTCGAGCAGCCTTCCATGACCGACACAAATGCGGTCACACCTTCGGCTTGCGGCTCCGGCAGCGCGTCAAACTTCTCGATCTCAGGGAAGCTGATGTCCATCGCCGCCTTGCCACTGCTGGAGCGTTGCTCCATCAATTCGGGCAGGCGGTGCAGTGTCTGTGGCCCGAACACCACATCAACGTATGGCGCGCGCTGCAAAATGGCGTCGCCTTCCTGACTGGCCACGCACCCGCCCACACCAATCACCAGATCGGGATTGGTCTGCTTGCGCTGCTTCCAACGACCAAGCTCGGAAAACACTTTCTCCTGCGCTTTTTCACGTATAGAACACGTGTTCAGCAGCAGAATATCCGCATCTTCCGGGTTGTCGGTACGTTCGACCTGATGTGACTTCTCAAGCACCGCCGCCATCTTGCCCGAATCGTAGTCGTTCATCTGGCAGCCGAATGTCTTGATGTAGAGCTTTGCTCCCACGGTAAAAAATTCAGACAAAAGGGGCAAAAGTATACGTCAATTGGCCCTTCTCTTGCCCTGACAGCAGCACAAGGTCATTCAGGCGATGCGTTGCAACCACTGATCGACACATTCATCAAGCTGCGTGTAACAGGCTTCGAAGGCCGCTCGCCCGCGTCGATAGGGATCCGGAACTGCATCCCGTGCGCCCCACTTGCTCATCTGATGAACGCGCCCGCGTGCGGTCGGAAGGCGCTGATTGATCCAGTCCTCATGATGCTTCTCCATGACCAGAACCAGGTCGTAGCTGCTGATCAGCTCCTGACTCAACTGCTGAGCCTGATGGCTACGCATGTCGATGCCCTGCTCATCCATCACAGCAATTGCATCGTCATCAGCCTGCCAACCGACCATAGCCCCAACGCCTGCAGAGGCCACCCTGGCACCGGCCTTGCGCCAGCGCTCGCGGATCAGAAACTCCCCCATCGGACTGCGGCAAATATTGCCGGTACACACAACCAGAATTGACGAAAACATGACTCGTTGCCAAAAAAACCAAATTTAGTGTCAGAAAAATGGCGATTCGCGCCGATTCTTCTCAAAAATTTCGCGCCTGACGGGCGAAGCTGCAACTCAAATATGCCCGTAACCGTACACCGAGCGCCAGGAATACAGATCATGGAAATCGCCAACAAAGATTCCGTCACCAGCCTTCAACCCCCAACCCCCGCGGGGATGTGGGCCAATGCGCTGAAAACGGCGTTGCTACCGGGACTGGTGCTTATGTGCCTGGTTGCCGCGCCGCTCGCCGGATATCAGATTCCTGGTGAGGTTCAGGGTATATCAGCACACACCATTGCCACACTGGGTCTGGCCGGCCTGCTAATCGCGCTGGCGCCAATGCTTTGGCGCAGCGGCTACCGCCACGCCAACAGCGCGGATGGCCGGGTCGATGCAGAAACCCTGATCGAGTCCAACAAACAGTTGCACCTGACCCGCTACCAGCTCCAGAAACGCAGCAAAGAACTTGACGAGGCCATTGCGCAACTCAAGGATCAGCGCCAGGACATGGCACGTATCAATGTTGCCGCGCGCCGCAGCATGGCACTGGCCGGCGTGACCATCAGCGCAAGCAGCGACGCGATCGTGGTCACCGACATTCATGGCGTAGTGCGCGGCATCAGCCCGTCTGCCACCCAGCTGTGCGGCATCCATCGCGACGATGCCATCGGCACCCCGTTCGATGAAGTCGTGCATCTGTTTGACCCCGGCGCCGCACGCCCGGAACAACATCCGATCAAACGTATTGCGCTGCGCGCCATTGACGCCGCTGACGCCGCGCCCCATCTGGAAACCTGTGTGCTGCGTGACCGCATTGGCAAAAGCCGTTCGGTACTGGTCACCTCCATGGCCATCACGGACAAGGAAAGCACGGTGGTCGGCGCTTACATCAAACTGGAACGTGACAACCAGAACGGCACCGCAACCGTACGCATTCCCAGCCAGGTCGAACCGATCACCGGCCTGCCGGCGCGCGACACCTTCACCCGTCAACTCGATGATTTGTTGCGCGCGGCCCGCACCAGCGACAGCGAGCATCATCTGTTGTTGCTGACCCCCGACAACCTCGACTTCATCAGTGATCGCCATGGTTATCAGGCGGCCGAACAAGTGTTGTGGCAAATCGCTGATATTTGCCGCAGCGCCACCGATGACAAGGCGGAGTGCTTCGCCATCTCGGCCGGCCGCTTCGCCATCCTGCTGCCCGAAAGCGCCGAAGGCGATGCCCGCACCTGTGCCGACAATCTGCGCCAGGAATTGCAGCAGGCCACGCTGACCTGGCGCGACGAGCACCTGGAGCTCAACGCCACAATTGCCTTGCTGCCGATCAATGCCGATTCACCCAGCGTCAACGGCGTCATGGAAATGGCCGAATCGATGCTGCGCGCCGGTCGGCGGGCCGGCGGAAACCGCGTACACACCAGCATCCCGGCCCGCAGTGACGTTAGCGAATCCCGCTTCGACGACCGTGGCTGGGCAGATTGGCTGCAGCAACGTCTCGCCGCCGGCCTTGGCCATCTGATGTCTCAGGAGATTCTGCCCGCCGATGCGAGCAAGGATCAGCCCAACGTCGAATGCTATATGCGCATCGAAGACATCGATGGCGTATGGGTGTCGCCTCGCACTTTCCTGCCGGCCCTGGGTCGCATTGGCGAAACCGCGATGATGGACATCTGGGTGCTGAATCAAGTCTTGCAACAACTTGCCGACAACCCGAGCTTCGCCGACAACTACGGCACGTTTGCGATCAACATCGCAGCCGCATCGCTGCAGGACACCACCTATTCACTGCGCGTGAGTGAATGTCTCAACCGCCACGCCGCCCACGCCTCACAAATCTGTTTCGAGATCGCCGAGAACACCGCGACCTCGACCATGCGCGAAGTCGCCACGTTCGTCGAAACCGTTCAGCAAACTGGCGCCAAGGTCGCGATTGACCAGGCACGCGGGGTCGGCTTCCAGCAAATACTGCAACGCTGCCGCCCTGACACGGTCAAGGTTGACGCGACCCTGATTTGCAGCGCCATAGATGACGACCTGGCGCAGGCTCAGGTGCGCTGGATTGCCCAGAGCGCCCATTTGCGCGGCGTGCAATGCACCGCCTGCGGAGTCGAAGACAGCGCCTGGTTCGATCAGATCAAGGCGCTGGGCGTGGACCATCTGCAGGGCTCCGGCCTGAACAAGATGGGCCCGTTGATGGTGTAAACACCTGAGCCGCGGCAGGCGATAAAATGCGTGCTCATTTCGCCTGCCGACGGTCATGCCGCACCCACAAGACTACCCCCAGCTGTGCGACGAACTGCTCGCAACCATAGGGCGGCTGGCCGCACGCAACTGGTGCCCGGCAACCGGCGGCAATTTTTCCGTACGCGTTGATGATGCCCTGCGCCTGATCACCCGCTCAGGGCGCGACAAAACGCGCCTGTGCGCAGCGGACCTCATGCTGTGTGACGAACGCGGCAACGCGCTGAACGCCGGCGACAAACCCTCTGACGAAACAGCGCTGCATGCATGCCTGTATCAGCTCGACTCTGATATCGGCGCCGTGCTGCACATCCATTCGGTGACCAACACCGTACTGTCTCGCCTGCACCAGGGCTCGAGCCTGGATATCCATGGCTTTGAGATGCAGAAAGCCATAGGCGGGCAACACTCTCATGCTGACACCCTGCGCCTGCCCATTTACGACAACAGCCAGGACATCGATGCGCTGGCACAACGCGTGCGCGAACGCTGGGGCGATCATGCGGCGGTGCCGGGCTTGCTGGTCCGTGGCCACGGCCTGTATGCCTGGGGACGTGATCTCAGCCAAGCCCTGCGCCATGTCGAAGGCTTCGAGTTCCTGTTCGAATGCCTATGGCAGGAACAACTGCACCCGCGGAATTACTCATGAGCTCACACACCGTTCGCGCCATTGTCACCGACATAGAAGGCACCACCACGGACATCGCATTTGTGCATAAGGTGCTGTTTCCCTATGCCCGCGAAGCGCTGCCCGACTTCGTTCGCTCGCAAGCCCACTCGCCCCAGGTTGCTGCCGATCTCACCGCCACGGCACAACTGGCGGAAAAACCCGACGCCGATCGCGAAGAGCTGATCACCATCCTGCTGGACTGGATCGACCAGGATCGCAAAGCCACGCCATTGAAGAGCCTGCAAGGCAAAATCTGGCAGGCCGGATATGAAAATGGTGACTTTCAAGGCCACATCTACCCCGATGCACAGCGTGAACTGACCCGCTGGCACGCTCAGGGCGCGCTGCTGGGTGTCTACTCCAGCGGCTCGATTGCAGCCCAGCAGCTCCTTTTCGGGCATTCCGATTTCGGCGACATGCGGCCCTTGTTCCAAGCCTGGTTTGATACCACCACTGGCGCCAAGCGTGAGGTTGCAAGCTACCGCAAGATTGCTCAAACCCTGGCATTGCAACCCAGCGACATCGTGTTCCTGTCCGATGTCACTGAAGAACTGGATGCGGCCCGTGAGGCCGGCCTGCAAACCATTCATCTGGTGCGCGACGGCAGCATCGCGCGCACCGATCACGAAGCGGTGACCCGCTTCGATGACATTCACCTGGAAATTGCCCCATGACCCACCTGCGTCTCTGCGCTGACAATCAACCACACACTGCGCAACTCGACACCACCGACTACTCTCAAATTCAGGCCACACTGCACGACGTCGGCGTGCAGCTTGAGCGCTGGGAGGCTGCCGCTGAACTGGCGCCCGACGCCAGCCACGACGAGATTCTCGCCGCCTACCAGGACGACATTCAGCGCTTGGTCACGCAGGCCGGCTATCAGAGCTGGGATGTGGTCAGCATGGTCCCCGATCATCCGGACAAGACCGCCTTTCGCGAGAAGTTTCTTGAAGAGCACACCCATGCTGAGGATGAGGTGCGATTCTTCGTCCGCGGCCAGGGCCTGTTCACCCTGCACATTGACGGACAGGTTTTTGAGCTGCTGTGCGAAAAAGGCGATCTGATCCGAGTCCCTGCCGGCACCCGGCACTGGTTCGACATGGGGCCAAATCCGGAATTCACCGCGATTCGACTGTTCAACAACCCGGACGGCTGGATAGCCCAGTTCACCGGCGCTGATATCGCGCAGCAATTCTCGCGCCTGGAAAATTGAACCCTTGAACCCGCTTGACCGCCACGCCACCAGCCTGCGCTTTGTCGATAAGCAGCTGCAGATACTTGATCAGCGCCTGCTCCCGCATGAGGAACGCTGGCATCGCTGCGACAGTCCCGACCAGTTGATCGCCCATATCCACTC
>JBFKEC010000026.1:0-19181 GCA_041619315.1 Oceanococcus sp.
CAGCGAAGCGCTTGAAAGCGACGAATCGACGGCCTGGTCAGCGCTGTGTCAATGGCTGAATATCGAACAGTCCCACGCGATTGAGCAGGCCATGCTCAATCCGCTCAGCTGGCCATTCGCCCAACCCGGCCCGTCACTGGCTCCAGCCGGACTGGATGCCGAAGCACACGCCAAATTCAGCACAGAAACGCTTGCACAGGCCGGCAGCCCGCGTCTGGACGGTGCATTGCCCTGGCGCACGGATGGCCAGGGCTTTAACCCGCAGGTGCGTGCACTCGCCGAGGAGTTGGGTTACGCGCAGCGCGCGTGAGGCACCTGCTGCAGCCGGTACAACGGCTTTTCCAGACGCCGTACATCAAACCCAGCGGCGCCGGCACGCAACTCGAACGTATCCGGAACCAGCACGTCCAGCTCACCAGTGGCCACACGCTCCTCGAGAAACTCCAGGGTGGCCTCGACCTTTGAAAAATCGACGTGTTCGCGCCAGGGCGCCAGGTCGTAGTGCCACCATTGCAGCGCCATCAGGCGCTCTACGATGGCATCAGGGAAGCGTTGGCGAACAACCTTGGCCGGCGAGCCAACCACAATGGTGTAAGGCGCCACATTGCGGGTCACAATGCTGCCCGCGCCCACCACCGCGCCGTCACCAATGGTGACACCGCGCTTGATGAATGAACCCGCGCCGATATACACCTCGTGTCCAATCACCGTTTCGTTGAGCTGTTTGGAAGCCCACGACGGCCCGGCATCCGCGCCTGGCGCCAGGCGTGAGAAATCCTCAAGCTGATACATCGACGGCACTTCTTCGGGCCGGGTAAACGCAAACGGGTGGCTGCTGAACCAGTCCATGGGGTGTTCCGGTGGACCGATGACCGAAGATTCACCAATCTGCGCGTAGCGTCCCATGCGTGTGCGATACACACTGGTTGTGCCTGCGGCATTGAAGAACGTGAATGCACCGATGGCGCAATGTTTAAGTCGATGGGCAAACACCCACCCGGGGCGCTCGTACTTCAGCGAACCCACCACACTGGCCGGCTCGTGCACGATCAAGCCATGCTGATGCAGGGCGGCCGCATCTTTTGGATGAAGTCCCGCAGGCGACGCGCTCATGAACTTGCTGGCGCGACATCGCCAAAGATTGAAACCTCCACAGCGTCCTGCACAGGGAGACAATTAACGATTAATAACAACATGTGACACCTCCGGCTTCGAGTTTCCGCAAGAATCTGACTTGAAAATTCAGACTCAACCATCTCCCCGGACACATAATGGACGATACGCCCCGCTCAAGCTGTCGTACAGCGGGCACGCCCGACGTCCGAAATCGTGCCCATACGCTGTGCGAAATATCTGACCCGGCCTCAGGCAAACTTCGGGCATAAAAAAACGCCCTCGCTGGAACCGCGGGGCGTTTGTAAAAAACTGCGGCCAGACGCTCGGCGCCGGACCGATATCTCAGCCTGGATCAGTCACGCAGTTCCCGTCGCAAAATCTTGCCGACCGGGCTTTTGGGCAGCTCGGCGATGAACTCGACATGGCGCGGAACCTTGTATGCCGTGAGGTTTTCGCGACAAAAGGCAATGAGCTGCTCTTGCGTCAGGGATTCGTCCTTGCGCACCGCAAACACCTTGACCGCTTCGCCGCTGCGTTCATCCGGAACGCCAATGCAGGCCGATTCGATCACCCCGTCATGCTCCGCGCAGACCGCTTCGATCTCGGCCGGATAGACATTGAAACCGGAGACCAGAATCATGTCCTTCTTGCGATCCACAATCTGATAGCTGCCATTGGGATGACGAACGGCAATATCGCCAGTACGGAAATAGCCGTCCTCGGTGAAAACCTCGGCATTGGCATCCGGGCGATTCCAGTAGCCGACCATCACTTGCGGACCTTTCACGCACAGCTCACCGGGCTGGCCATCGGCCGCTTCGGCATCCTGATCATCCAGCAGGCGTATTTGGGTCGATGGAATGGCAAACCCGACCGTACCGCTGTGCCGGGTTGCATCTGTCGCGTTCATGGTCACCAGCGGTGAGGTTTCCGACAAACCATAGCCTTCCACAATTGTGGTGCCGGTCACCTCCTGCCAGCGCTGCGCCACGGCCGGTTGCACCGAAGCGCCACCACCCGCAGCCAGGCACAACCGCGAGAAATCCAGTTGATCGAACCCCGGGGTGTGCAACAAGCCATTGAACAGCGTATTCACGGCGGTAAACACACTGGCCGGATGACGCTTGAAGGTCTCAACCAGAGCGGGCAGATCGCGCGGATTGGGGACCAGCACGTTGCACGCCCCGTGCCGCATCATGGCCAACGCGTTCACGGTGAGCGCATAGATGTGATACAGCGGCAACGCCGTGATCACCAGATGCTGCCCTGGCGCCGGCAGCCGTGCCATACACGGCTCAATCCAGCTGAGCAGCTGCTCCTGATTGGCCATGATGTTGCCGTGCGACAAGGTTGCCCCTTTGGACGGGCCGGTGGTGCCCCCGGTGTACTGCAGAAACGCCACATCGGTCGGTGCAATCGCCACCGTTTCCAGGTCGCCCTCAACCGACAGCGCATCATTCAGATCGATACGCGCTTCACCGCCATACACACCGGTGGGTGCAACCGGCACCCCCATGGGGGCGATCATGACATTCTCGACCACTGTGTCCGGCAAGGCTTCATCCAGCGCAGCCAAAAATGGCTGTGCGATGACAATGGCCTTGGCTCCGGAATCAATCAATTGATGCCTGAGCTCACGTGCGGTGTACAGCGGATTGACATTCACCACCACCAATCCGGCGCGCAGTATGCCCAGCACACTGATCGGATAGGACGGCAGATTGGGCATCATCACCGCCACGCGATCGCCCTTGTTGAGGCGGCATTCGCTGAGCAGATAGACGGCCAGCCGTTCGGACATGTGCTCGACCTGGCGGTAGCTTATGCTCTCTTCGCCGCAAACAAACGCGTTACGGTCGGCATAGCGACGGCAGTCTTCAAGCAGGATATCAGCGACATTGCCCTGCTCGGGAAACGCGATATCTTCAGGGACCCAGTCCGGATAGGTCTGCTCTAGGCTCACGTTCACGTGGTCTCAACTCCAGCTTTTATTGTGTCGTTGTATTGCAGCACTGCCGGGAACGGGTAACGCCTAACTATAGGTTGGTTTGCGGGTTGGCTAGCGCAGCAAGCCCAGGCGTTGCGCCTGAGCGATAGCACCGGCCCGATTGCGCGTGCCGAGCTTGTTATAGATGTTATGCAGGTGCCACTTCAGCGTGCCTTCAGACACAAACAGGGCCTGAGCCAGCTTCTTGTTGTTCAATCCCGTGCTGGCCGCACGCTTGAGAATATCGATTTCACGCCGGGTCAATGCTTCCACCGCCGTGTCCAACGCCACTTCGGCGTTATCCTGATCAAGCAGGCCAAGGGCCTGGGCCAGTTCGGCCAGCATGCCGTCTGCCGCATCCTTTTCCACGCCGGCCTGCCAGGCTTGCTGGCGCGCCGCGAGTTGATCGGCGATCAGCCCGCGCCCCAGGGCGCCTACATGCAGCATGTAGCGGTAGCGCTGCTGCACCGCCGCTTCAGCCAGCAACTGGCGAAAACGACGCCCGGCTTCGTTGCTGTCACCGGCAGCCTGCATGGCAATCGTGAGCAGATAGTCATACTCGGCCTTCATGCGCAGGCGGCCATCCTGAGCCGCCGCTTTGGACATGCGCTTGAGGCGCTCCTGAGCGGCGCCATGCTTGCCCCGGATCAAGTCCAGATGGGCACGAATCAAATCGGCACAGTTGTCACGATCGCGGCGGAATTCATCATCCGGATAATCCAGCAGCTTGCGCGCCTGGATCACCGCATCGGCAGCCAGCGTGTCGCCGACGTGCAGGTAGCGCAACACCCGGCGGGTCGCCAATTGGGTGGTCAGTCGCGGCAGGCCAAACGCCAGCCCCAAAGCCTCACCATCGGCCAGACTCGACACCGCCAGTTCGTCATTGCCATCTTCATCGGCCAGATAGGACTGGGTCAGATGAGCGAAATACAACGCATCGACCATGCCCTGATTGATGATGGCACTCAAACCATTGTCGAGGTATTCGCGGGCCGCCGAGAGATCGCCCGCTTCATAAGCAATATTGGCGAGCAAACATCCACTGATACCGGCCGCTGGCGAGCTTTTTCCCAGAGCCTGTGAGATTTCGTCCTGGCCGCGCCTGCCGGCAAGTCGGGCATCAATAAAGTCGCCACACTTGACCAGGGTCGCCAGCCGGATGTTGTGCACCCAGGACAGCAAGTAGTCACCGCTGCAGCGGCGGAAACAGGCTTCGCCCTGATCCAGCAGCGTGCGCGCAAGCTCCAGCTGATTGGCGTTGCGCGCAGCCGCAGCATAGGACACCAGCACCTGCCCCCGTTCGGCGTCACTGGCTTCGGGATAGTCCTTGAGCCACTGACTCATCGGCTCCATGACACTCTGGGCCCGATCCATAATTGCGGCGAGTATGAAATCGAGCAATTTGAGCTGCCGCGACAGCTCACGCGCGACCTCCTCGGGCAAGCCGGGGAGCAGCGATTCCAAGCGCAAAAGCGCCGCTTGTGCTTCGGGGATACGGCGTGAAAAACCGAGCACCCAGGTTTGATGCAGCAGCAGTTCAGGATGCTGATTGACCACGCCTTCGGGTAACGCGCTCATCCACTGCAGGTACGAATCGAACTTGGCATTGTTGCGCACCAGATCATCCGCACTTTCAATCAGACGCTGGGCCAGAACATCCCAATCACCGCTGCGCCGGGAACATTCCAGCGCATCGTGTACGCGGCCACGCCCCCAACACCAGTCTGCGGTGCGCTTGAGCAGTGAAAGATACAACTCAGGATCGGCCGTGCGCAGACGCCGGCGCATGAAATCCGCACACAAGGCGTGAAATCGGAATTCGCCCGTATTGATGTCGATACGCTGCAAGAACAGATTGGCATCCAGAACACGCTGCAACATCGTGCCGACATCATCGTCATCCGGCATCAGATGACGCAGTAAATCGGCATTGAAATGTTCCGGCACGGCGGCTCGCAGCAAAAACGCCTGCAGTTCTTCATCCAGGCTGTTGAACAGCACATCACCCAGATAGTCCGTCAGTTCGTTCGACGCGCCGACGAAATCTTCGATCACGGTGCCGGTCTGGCCACGCGCATTGACGCCCATGGCATACAGACTCAAGGCGGCTGGCCAACCTTCAGTCTTGCGCGCCAAATCCTCAAGCGCGACGTCGGGAAGCGTGATATCACAGCGCTGGCTGAGCAAATCGCGAATTTCCTGCAAATCGAATTGCAGCTCGCGCACCCCGAACTCACTGATCTTGCCGGCCAGGCGATAGCGCGACAGGGCGAACTGGCGCAAGTCGCGCCCGCCAAGAATCAGCGACAGATTGCTCGGCCGATGTTCAATCAGCAGCGCGACGATGTCGCGACCACTGGACGTGCTCAGGTTTTCCAGATCATCCAGAAACAAAAACACTGGTCGATCTGCAGATTCCAGATCGCTGGCCAGGCTGGCCATGGCCGGCTCGACCAGATATGACGTTGCCGAGCGCAGATTGCTTTCAGTCAGGGAGCAATCCACATCAGGAAGCTGCTCGCGCAGGGCCTGCAGAAGGTCGAGCAGCAGGGCTTTGGGGTCACGGTGCTTTTCGCGCATCGACAACCAGCAGCAATCGACGTCGCGACTGCGCAACTGATCCTGCCACAAGGCCATGGCAGTGGATTTACCATAACCGGCCGGGGCCAGAAATGCAGCCAGCCCGACGTTGCCATTCAATATACTGTCAGGCAGGCCCAGACGTGAACGTTCCATTTCACCTTCTGGGCGCACCGGGTTCTGACGAATCAGCCCTGACGGGGCAACACTCGATTCATCGCCGTTCTCAGGCGCAGCGTCTGGCAAAGGCGGTCTCCTGATTGCGACTGCGGGCGAATACCCGCGCGGATTTACCGCACCGGACTCTAACCCAGTTTGCACATTGAAAACAGCCATTTTTGCCAGGGCCCGCAAGTATTCGAACCCTATAGCACAGACCTAGCGCTGTGTGACGGACGCGAGGTCTTCGGGTGGCACGGGCATGACTTTAATGCCCTGGTCGCCGGCAAGATAGACCTGACCGTCACGCACCACCGCAGCATTCAGTGAGCCGGTGTTGCTGGAATCGGCATCCTGCACCCGAATCGGGGTCATGTGCCCCGGTGCATCCAGCACCCACAGCCTGCGGTTCAAACCGGTCACCAGCATGCGTTTGGAGGTCACCGGAGTGATGCTGGTCAAGCCTAGCAAGGTGTCGGATTCGATCTTGCGCCACTCACCCTGATCCAGATCGGTAGTGATGTAGGCATTGCCACGCATACCCACCGCCAACACACCTTTGGCACCCAGTGCCTGGACGTCATAAAACGAACCATCGTAGGGCGAATCAAGTTGCTGCCACACGCCCTCTTCATCGGTCGCGAAAATGCTGCCCATTTCGCCAACCATCAGGTAGCGACCCGCTGGCGTGCGGGTGATCGCATACAGGTGCACCGCTGCGTCTGCCACCGCTGGGGCATCAACCGGCGCCCAGTTCTGGCCACCGTCGCTGGTGCCCAAAAATGTGCCGAATGCGCCTATTGCAAAGCCACGCTGGGCGTTTTCAAAGTAAACATCCAGCAGCGGCCCCTGCCCCTGCGGGTCAAAGTGCTGCAAGGCCCAGTTTTGGCCGCCGTCACTGGTGTGCAAAATCGCCGCGTCATGCCCGACTGCCCAACCACGCTTGGCATCGGCAAAACTGATCGCCGTGAGCAGACGGTCAACCGGTGAGGTGACCTGCTCCCAGCGCTCGCCCTGGGCTGAACGCAGTATGTGCCCGCGCATCCCGACCGCGATCAACTGCTCACCGGTGTCCACCACATCCAGCAGCAGACTGTTGCGCGCCATTGGATAGGCTTCGGAGGGACTGGCCTGCAATTCCCCCTGGGCCGATGCCGTCGCACACAACAGCAAGCCCATGGCGCCGCTGACGGCACGCGCAGCCAATGACCGCACTTCAAAATGTCTCATTTATGAAACTCCACGTTGTTCCGCATGCTCACAACGCCTGCTTAGAACTGATATTTGAAGAAGAAACCGAGGTTGTCGCGGTCACGCCATACATTGTGGCGGCCGGCACCGGTGAACATGTTGTAGGCCACCGTGAACGAGTAGCCCTCGTCATGGCGGGTTTCCAGCAACAGGTTGAGTGCCATGCGACCTTCAACAAAGTTGGCTGCCGGACCTGGCGAATTGCCATCGATATCGTGCTGCCAAATGAACAGCGGCTGCACACTGATGCCGGGCAATACGGATTCGTAGCTGATACGCCCGACCACCCGGTAGCCCCAGGCAAAATCGTCGGCGAACGCACTGCGCGCCTCCTGAGTCGGGTTGAAGCGCAAACCATCCGCGCCGACGCTACAGCTCGGGTTGCTTGAGCAGGCCAGCTGCGAGCCATCAGCACCGGTGCCATCGGCACCCGCACTGGCATGGGTCACTGCGGTGTATGGGCCTTCAATCTGCAACTGATTGAACTTGGGCATGTTAAGCACATGGGTCGCGGCCAGTTCATACAGCAGGATGATCTGATCGGCCCCGATCCAGTTTTCCGACGAGCCAAGCACGCGGGTGGCGCCAAGGTTGTATTGATTGACCTTGCCTTCGATCCAGCCCTGAATGTAGCTGTTCGGATCGGTTTCGCCGATGGTGCCCTGACGATACGGCTCGATGAAACTGGGGAACGAGCGCGCCGAACCCGGCGGCGAACCGACGATCAGATTGATCGTATCCGGATACGGGTTGTTGCCGTCGGCATCAACAAAATCGTTGTTGCCGTAGGTGATCATGTTGCCCTGCTCATCATAGCCACGCCCGGCGGTGGTGCCCGCACAGCCCAGACTCTCGTCATGGCAGCGGGTCAGTGTCGGCCCGAGTCCGGCGAACACCAAATCGACCAGTGCAACCTGCAACGGCAACTTGGGCCGGTGCGAGATTTCGCCCTGGAACGAGTATTCACCAAAGGTGGTGTTGAAGCTGAAGCCGAACATCTTCAGATCTTCCGGATATTCCAGCTGAAATTTGAGTGAATCCAGTGCCAGCGTGTCGGAGTAAGGCTCGTTGGGGTTGTAGACCAGCAGGCTGGTCAAAGCGGACGGTGCCGCCAGTGGCGAATCCACGCCCACGTCATTGACCAGGAATGCCGGGCTGTCCAACGACAGTGCCGTGAACTGGGTAAGCAGACCAGGCAGCGCTTCGGGGCGCGAGACCGGCAGGTTGTCACAGGCCTGCAGCAAGGTCAGCGTGTTGGTTGCATCGATGCCCAGATCATTGCCTTCGCGGCGCGCACAACTGGCATTGGCGGCAAACACGCTGGCGTAGGGCAGCTTGGAGTGATAGTTCATGAAGTACAGGCCGAACTCGGTACCGTTGTTCAGATCGTAGAAGTACTTCTTGAGGGCCACACCGTACTGGCCGCTGTCACGCGCTTCGTTGGCCGGCAACAACTCGGCGGTCGGCGTGGTCGGGGTGATCAGGGTCAATGGGTTGTCGAGGAAGGTCGATGCCCCTTCCGGGTCTTCGTGACCACTGAAGGTGACGTTGATGTGATCGACAAGGTTGTCGGTACCCACGTCAATAAATGACATGAAGGTTCCAGGAGTTGGAATCTCAATCGGCTCCCACTCGTACTGGTAATACGCTTCCACGTCGATACCACCGAGGGTCTGGGTGCTCAAACGGAACATGCCGACCGGCACGAACAGCTCTTCAAGCAAGCCGAAACCCAGACGGAACAGGCTGTTGGCGTTAACCGGCTGAGCCTGATTGACACTGTTGACCACCGCAACGGTGCTCTGGCCCCAGTTCACAGTCTGCTTGCCGACGCGAAACAGCACGTTGTTGAGGCCCGGCAGATCCACTTCACCGAAGAAGTTCAGATCCAGAATGTCATAGCGCATGGCGGCCTGTTTTGCGGTGCGCCCGTCGCGGTCGTTGCGCACCACCCCACCCGGCCCATGAACCTGGCTGTAGTAGCGGTTGGATGTCTGCGAATCACCACGAACACCGGTGGTGGCCGCATTCTCCGGGGTGACGCGGTTGGGATGGTATTCCTCGAAATCGTAGTTCACGTAATCGTAGATACCGATACCTCGGGCGAAAATCCCGAAGTTGCCCCATTCTATCTTGAGGTCATTGCTGATTTTCAGCGGAGCCTGGGTGATATCCCACTTGTCATAGTTGAGGTTGCCATCGTCCAGATTCACCGAGGCCTGACCCGGAGCTGCGGCAAGACGTTCGGCCGGATGGGTCTGATCCAGGTGCAAGCCCTGACAAAACTGGTACGCGCCGGAACACAAATCCGGGTCCAGATTGAGCTTGCCGACGAGATCGCTTTCGCGTTCTTCAATACGCCAGCTGTATCCAAATGTCGCCGTGTTGTTGAGAACCCCGCTAAAGGTTTCCCCGAACATTGACAGATTGAACTCCACCGCATTGGCTGTCCACGGCAACCCCGCCATGGCCAACGCCACAACACGCAACGTCTTGCCCATTTTTAATCTCCTGAATCCTTTCCGCACCTCAAAAAAGCCCCGACCAAGGTCAACAAACAACCAAGGCCGGGACATCGGGGGGATTTATTTTGATGCTTTCTTCTGAACCGTATTGGGCTCGAAATGACTATCCGAGAAGCTCACCGTCTGATCGTACGGCTGGTCTTCGTTCATCATCGCGGTGGTGAAATAGCGACCGCTGTTGAAGTGATAGATCACTTCCGGTGAGGTGCTCGACGCCAACACGTTGTGGTTGAACACCAGATGACCTTCCTGGAACTGCATGATCTTGCCTTCGTGGTCATAGTTGTCGATGGCCACGATGTTCCAGGAATCTTCATCCAGGTAGATGGTGCGCTTGGCAAAGGTATGACGCTGGCCGTCCTTGTTCTCGGATTCGACCACCCACACGCGGTGCAGCTCGTAGCGCGGCAGATCCGGGTTCACGTGATTGGGTGAAGCAATGTCTTCGTACGTGGTCGGCGGTTTGCCAATCTTGTAGGAGTTGTACGGAATATAGACTTCGCGTTTGCCGACCAGCTTCCAGTTGAAGCGTTCAAGCACGCCGTTGTACAGGTCGACCTGGTCATAGAACTGGTGACCATCGGTGCCTTCATACGGGTTGTCGCAGCACACAGCCGGTGCACGACGGATACGCTTGAGTACCGGGGCATAAAGCCAGGCCGCACGGCCTTCGGTGCCGAAGCCGGCTTTCTCATGCACCAGAATGTAAGTGCCGGCAACACGCGGCGGAGCCACGGTGGCGGACAGATAGCGCAGGAAATCCACACCGGGTTTGAGCTCGGGCGGGTTTTCAAGCTCCAGATTGGCGTAGTAGAACTTCACGTCCTCGACAATCTTGGTCACTTTGAAACGACCATCCTGCTGCACGATCATCTGGTTGTTGTAGCGAATGATCTCATTGCCGCGCCATTTGGTGCGGTGATTCCAGATCGGCTCGGCCCCTGACTTGGGAATCGGGAACGGGAAACCAAGAAAGGCCCCTTTCGGATTATCGACACCTTCAAGCTCGGCGCGGGTCGCGTTCTTGATGGTTTCCTGTTTAATCCGTTCCGGCAGGTTGACGTTACGCACGCTCGGATACACCTGCATCTTGTAGGTGTCCGGGTAACGCCGCATCAGTTCCTTGTGGCCTTCGGTCAGCTTGCTCTCATACTCGCCAATGTTGCTCGCGTCGATGGTGAACAGCGACTGCTGTGCTTCGATCACCGGGTCGCCAGGGAATTCGCCCTTGAGCGCACCGCGCTTTTCACCTGGGGTCCATTCCGGAATGGTGCCAGCTTCGTTACCAGCACGCTCCGCACCGACCGGGGTCAGTTCTTTGCCCAGCTTGGCGGCTTCTTCCGGCGACACCTTGGCCAGTGCGGGATATGCAGTGACCAGGCAGGCAGCCGTGGTCAGCGTCAGCATTCTCAGCTTCATAATAATCTCCTCGAGGTTTAATACGTTGTCAGGCAGCGAATCAGGCCGGGACAGGCTCGGCCGCACCGCTACCATCGGCATCTTTGGGTGCACGCAGCAGGAAGGCTGCGAACGCTGGCAGCATCATCACGGCGGCAACCGCGTTGGCCAGAAACATGATTGTCAGCAGAATGCCCATGTCGATCTGGAACTGCAGACCGGAAAAGAACCAGGTGCACACACTGGCCGACAGCGTGGCCGCGGTAATCACCACCGCCTTGCCGGTCTGATTCAGGGTGTCCCGATAGGCCTCACGCAGCGCCATACCCTTGTTGCGCACATTCTCTTCCAGCACTGAATAGATGTAGATGCCATAGTCCACGCCGATACCGGCGGCGAATGCGGCAACCGCCAGATTGGACACCTTGACGCCGATTTCCAGATACACCATCACGGCATAGGACAGAATCGAAACCAGCCACAACGGCACCAGCACGCAGACCAGGCCGGTTACGCTGCGGAAGGTCAGGAAGATACACAGACCAATGCCCAGGAACAGCCAACCGAGCACGGTAGGTTCGGTTTCACGGATCACATCATTGGCCGCGGCCATGACCCCCACGTTGCCAGTCGCCAGGGCAAACTTGACCGGCGCATCCTGCGGTTGCGCGTCCATGAATTCATTGGCCGCAGCAATAATGCGGTCAATGGTTTCGGCTTTGTGGTCCACCGAATAAACGAAGATTGGAATCGCACTGCAGTCTTCGTTGAGCAGACCCGTGGAACTGGGGAACGGCTGCACCGTGACCACCAGCGCGCCGGACTGCCGTGGCAGTACATGCCACTTCGGATTGTTTTCGTTGTAGGCGTTATAGACTGCTCGCGAGGTCTTGGCCAGCGACATGGTTGACTGCACACCGTCAACGTTTTCCATGTGCCAGGCGAAGTCATCGATACGCCCCATCACGTTGTGATCGATACAGCCGTCGGCCTGCGCCTGGGCAATGATTTTGACCACATCAACGCCAATCGCAAACGATTCGGTGATGGTGCGCGAGTCCTGGTTGTAGCGTGAATCCGGGCGCAGCTCGGGCACACCTTCATGCAGTTCGCCGATTTGCAGATCCTGCGAAACATGATCAGCCCACAGATACAGCGCCACCGCGCCAACCAGCACCACAGCCGCCACCGGCTTGAGCGTGATCACCGAAAGTCCGCGCCAGACCGGATCAAGCATCTTGTCGCGGCGATGCTGATGCTCACGGAATTTTTCCGGGTTTTTCAGCGGTGCGAACGACAGCAGGCAGGGCAACAGCACTTTCTTGCACAGCACGATGGCGAGCAGACCGAACATCGCATTGATCGCCATTTCCTGAATGATCCCGATCGGGATCAGCAGAATCGTGCCGAAACCGATGAAGTTGGTGGCCAGGGCTGAAATGCCGGGAATCACCAGACGGCGATATGTGGCCCGCGACGCCGCAAAGCTGTCGAGGCCATGATCGGCCACTTCGTTAAGCCAGAAGTTGGTGATCTGAATGCCGTGTGAGGTACTGATCGCGAGAACAATAAACGGCATCAGAATCGCGAACGGGTCCAGGCCCAAGCCGAACAGATGCAGCATGCCCAGCTCCCACACCACCGCGAGCACACCGCAGGCCAGCGGCAAAAAGCCCACCGCCAGTGAACCGCAATACCAGGACAGCAACAGCCACACCAGGATCAGGGTCAGACCGAAGAAGCCGAACACCTCGATCGCACTGTCGGCGATGTCACCCACCGCTTTGGCGAAACCGATAATGGCGATGTCGATGTTGGGGTTGTAATCCGGGTTTTCGACTTCGCGAACCTCAACCTGACTCGGTTTGATGGTCAGCGCATCGACGTCCGGGTCATCCGATTCATATTCAAAGCTGCTCCAGCGATTGAGCAAACTGCGGGTGTCCAGATACTGGGTGCGCACCACGGTGCCAGCACTCAGCGCAGCGACATCCTCCTTGAGCACGTACTCGAACTTGGTCGGCGATATGAAGCGGTGACGAACCTGCTCCAGCTTGTGCGCGGTGTCCAGATAATCAAGACGCTCACCGGTGATCGGATCACGCTCGACCAGTTCCGACACCACCATGGCGGCGTTCTGGTCGTTGGCCACAAGCCGGCCCATGACGTCCGAGCGGGCCACATTGGAGCGCACCTTCTCGAGCATCTCGGGGGTCGGACGGAAATCCGACGGCACAACGTTACCGCCCTGGAAGCCTGACTCGACCACTTCCATGTAGCGCACGTTGGGAGTGAACAGGGAACTGACCCGCGAACGGTCCATGCCTTCGGTGTAGTACACCGCACGGGTGGCCTGTTCCAGGGTGTGCATGAAGTCGGCGGTGTAGATGTCCTCGCCGTTTTTCTGGCTGACCGCCAGCAATACGATATTGGCTCCACCGAACTCACGCTGATATTGCTGATACACGCCCATATAGGGGTGGCTCAGCGGCAGCTGCTTTTCAAACCCGGTGTCCATGCGCAACTGTGACGCGTGGTAACCGAACAGCGCCGTGATCGCGGTCAACACCAAAAGGGTGACCCAACGCTTGTTGAAAATAAGTGGCTCGGTGTAGCGCACAAACAGTTGCGCCGCCTTGCTATGCGAGTCTCCGTGCACCGCTCTCTCCGCTTTTACGCCTTACGGCGTGTCCCTGTGTAGTTATTGCAACTCGTGACGCATGCGACCGGTTGCATTGATGGGACTAGAGTAGTTGGGACGGCAAAGCGGCAACGCCTATCGAAAGGTTGGTTTTCCTTGAGCGCAAAAGTGACACGTTCGCTGAGGTGCTTTCGGAGCACCAAAACAGGGCAAAAACAGCATCTTGCAAAAGCGCTAAGAGCCCGCCCCGAGACAC
Organism: Oceanococcus sp.; assembly: GCA_041619315.1. Classification (GTDB taxonomy): domain Bacteria; phylum Pseudomonadota; class Gammaproteobacteria; order Nevskiales; family Oceanococcaceae; genus Oceanococcus. Next base: position 13,914 of record JBFKEC010000026.1, read on the forward strand.
AATGCGTGCCGGGGCGGGGCCCATTCAAATACTCAAATGCTGCGCTTAGTAATCGGCAACGTAGAGCTTGCGAAACATCAGGTCGGTGATCTGCATGGTGCCGGCCTGGGTCTGGTCGAAACGCAGCTCCAGGGTTGCGAGATTGGTCAGGTCGATACCGGCAAACAGACTCAGCGGCGCCATCACGCCGTTGAGCGTGGTTTTTTCCGAACCGCCACCCGAGAAGGTATCGCCGGGCGGATCAAACAAGGCCGTGCCCAGATCCGCGGCATGCACCACCGCCTCATGGCCGTCACCGTCTATCAGCACGATGAGGAAATCCTGGCCCGCTTCATTGGCCACATCACCCAGCGAAAGACCGGCACGCAGGCTGAACAGCGCATAGTCGCTGACATCCAGCCCACCCAGGCTGCTGCGATAGGTAGCCGCTGCCGTCCAGCTCAGATACAACTGCGAAGCGGTCGAGAACGTCGGCTCAGCCACGCCACAGCCCTCGCCAGAACGCGCTTCGGGCTGACACAGGCCAAACTCTGCGAAGCCGTCAAAGGTCACCGGCAAGTTCAGTGCATTGCTGCTCAGAGCCAGGTCGGTCGGCGTGGCGTCGATGAGCAGGCGATCGGATGGTGCCGGGTGCACGCTCAGGTGATAGCGCTCTTCGCAACTCTCTGCCCCTTCATGGCAAGCGCTGGCCGGCACTTTGGCCAAACCGGTCCAGTAGCCAGCGAATTCACTTTCATGGCCGATGAAGTAACGGAAGAACGAGGCCATGTAGAACACGCCCAGCGCACGCTGCTGCTCTTCGCTGTCGCGCTGGTGGGTATCGCTTGAGGTGCCGCAATGACTGTCGCTGCTGCTGCCATGTATGGTCCAGTCGTCCGAAGTCCAGATCGTATTGAAGTAGTTGTGGTTGGCGCCCATGGCGACGATCTGAAACTTGGGCCAGGGATCGGCGTCATCGGCATAGCGTGCATTGTCATAGGCATACGCACCCATCAGATCCTCAACATCGCCATCGCAATACGGCAGCAGGGTCGCGTAGGCCACGCCCTCGACCGGCTGGGTGTTGTAGTCGGTTGGAGCCAGGGCGAACACCGCCTCGATCGCATGTGGCTGGTCACGGCTGGCGTTCAACGAGATGGTCTTGCCAACACCTTCGCCACCACGTGAATGGCCCATCAGGCCGATCCGCGACATATCAAGCATGCCGATCAAATGATCGAAATCCTCGCCACCGCTGACATTGATTTCGGCAAACGCATCAAGGTGCTCAAGTATCAGCGTGGCGCGGGCATAGGCGCCACTGTCACCGGCCGTGGCGCTGCTGTCGTTGTCATTGATGTCATTGGTGTCTATGGAAATTACCGCATAGCCGTGGCTGGCCAGGTTCTGGGCCAGATAGTCGTACCCCAGGTAGCTGTTGGCCGGACTCACGATAGGCGACAGATCAGGACACAGGTCATCGCCGACCGGAATCGGCAGTTGGCCAATCCCGGTTTCACAGGTCTGATGACGCCCGTGTTGGAACAGAATGACCGGGAACGGGCCTTCGGCCCCGCTGGGATAGACCACGTAACCATGCACATCGGTCTCATGGCTGGAACCGGTTTGCTCGTCGCTAACCGTGATCCGACCGAAATCGTATTCCTGGCTGGCGGTCTCGTAACTGCCCATTGGCGCCGGATCCGTGGCAACCGCCGGCACATCAGACTGATCGCCAGCCGATTGCGCGTCATCAGATAGTGAATTGTTGTTGCACGCTAGCAGCAGCGTGGTTGCCAGCATCAGGGGCCAGGCTTTCATCGTTGGGGTTACTCCACAATCATGTCCGGCGGCGCACAGCACACAATCAGCCAGCCGGATTCAAATCAGCTGGGCAAAGCAATGCCCATGCCAGCCACCACAGACACGCCCCCATGGCGGTGCACGCCATGCTCTTGCACAATGAGCCGCTGACCCCCAGCGCACTTCAAACCATGAGCAACACGGCGAAACCTCTGGACGTAATCGTGATCGGCGCAGGGCTTGCCGGCCTCAAAGCCGCGCAGGAACTGACTGCCGCGGGCCAACAGGTCAAGGTTCTAGAAGCCCGCGATCGTGTCGGTGGCCGCTCAATGGCGGGAGAAATCTGTGGCCAGGTGATCGACCTGGGTGGCCAGTGGGTCGGGCCGGATCAGACGTTGCTGTTGGCTCAGGCCGAAGCCCTTGGGGTCGCCACCCGGCCGCAATACGACCAGGGTCGCAGCCTGCTCAGCCTTGATGGGCGGCTGCGTGAGTTTGCCTCGGACATCCCGCCACTGCCGCCATTGGCCCTGCTCGAACTGGCCTGGCTGGAAAAACGCTGGGGCCGAGAATCGGCCAGCCTGCCCGCCGAAGCGCCGTGGTCGGCGCCACAGGCGCAGCACTGGGATGCACATTCAGTGGAAAGCTGGATGCGCAGGCATGTACGCACGCGCGGTGCACGCGAATTCCTGCGCGTCATTACCCGCGCCCTGCTGTGTGCGGAACCCGCCCAGGTGTCCTATCTGTACTTCCTCGAGTACCTGCGTCAGGGCAAGGACCTGAAAACCTTGTCGGGCACGGGCGGCGGCGCCCAGCAAGACAAGTTCATTGGCGGGGCGTGGCAGATTCCGGCACGCATGGCCGAGCAACTGGGCGATCGCATTGTGCTCAACAGCCCGGTGATCGGCATTGATCAGGGTGCCAACTCGGTAGGCGTGCACACCGCGCAAGCGCACTATCAGGCGCGCCGTGTAATTGTTGCCACCCCACCCGCATTGGCGGCCGCCATAGACTATGCACAGCCGCTGCCGAGCCGGCGCTGGGGCTTGCTGCAACGCATGCCGATGGGTGCTGTGATCAAGGTGCATATCGCCTACCCGACCCCGTTCTGGCGTGAGCGTGGGCTGAATGGCGCGGTGGCCGGCAACGACAAGGCCTTCAATGTGGTGTTTGACCAAACCCCCGTGGATGAATCCATCGGACTTTTGGTCGGTTTTCTGGATGGTGCTCACGCGGTCGAACTCAGCGCCCAGGGTGAGCAGGCGCGGCGCGCCCAGGTGATTGCTGATCTGGTCAGCTATTTCGGCGCAGCCGCTGCCGAACCCATTAGCTATGTCGACCAGGACTGGACCCAGGAGCCGTGGAGTCTGGGCGGCTATGTTGCACACATGCCGCCCGGCGTCATGACCCAATACGGACCCAGTCTGCGTCAGCCTTGCGGGCGCATACATTGGGCTGGCACGGAAACCGCAACGCGCTGGTGTGGCTACCTCGACGGCGCCCTGCAATCCGGCATTCGCGTCGCCGATGAGATCATCAAGACCTGACCGGGGCTGCTCAACCCCCGGCCCGGCCGGGCACAATCAGGCCGCGATGGGCTCGACTTGTGCAGCTTGTGCATTCGCCTGGATTGCAGGCTGGAATTCCATGCAGCCATCGTCGATGGGCTCGTCGAGCAGAACCTTCTTGTCCTTGCCGTAGTGCATCAGCACCTGCCACGGCGCAGCCCGCCCCTGACGCGGAAGGCTGTCCCGGCCACGCTGCACATAGCCGGACTGCAATGAATCCAGAATGCCTTCATCCAGTGCAGCAGCGTCGGCATCGGCGCGCGGCACGGCCACGCCAGCACCCTGGGCATCCATGTGTCGCATCAAGCGGCACAGATAGCGCCCGGCAATGTCTGATTTCAACGTCCACGGTGCGTTGGTGTAGCCAAACACCCACAGGAAGTTGGGCACGTCCTGAATCATCGCACCCTTATAGGTCATTTTCTGATTGAGCTGGGTCGGTGCGTCATCAATCTTGAGCTGCATGTCGCCCATCATCTGCAGATTCAGTCCGGTTGCACTGATGATGATGTCGGCTTCCAGTTCCTTGCCCGAGGCCAGGCGAATGCCATTGGCGGTAAAGCGTTCAATCGTGTCGGTTTCCATCGACGCCCGCCCCTCGCGCAACGCGCTGAACAGGTCACCATCGGGCACCGCACACAGGCGCTCGTCCCAGGGCATGTAGCGTGGCGTGAAATGGCGCATGTCGAAATCCGGGCCAACCTGCTTGCGCACCTGTCCGATGAGGAACTTGCGCATGCGCTTGGGCCAGCGCCGGCAGGCCAGATACAGACCACGCTGGACCGCGATATTACGCCCGCGCACGATGCGATAAGCCATCTCGCCGGGCAGTATCCGGCGCAATGTCATCGCCATCTTGTCGTTGTCCGGCAACGAAAATACGTAGCTGGGTGAACGCTGCAACATGGTCACATGGGCGGCCGTTTTGGCCATCGCCGGAACCACCGTCACGGCGGTCGCGCCACTGCCAATCACGACGACTTTTTTGCCCGCATAGTCGAGATTTTCCGGCCAGTGCTGCGGATGAATGATCTGCCCCTGAAAGTCGGCTTCACCTTCAAAACTGGGACGATAGCCCTGAGCGTAGTTGTAATAACCACTGCAGTTGATCAGGAACTGACAGGTCATGGTGCGAACCTCACCGGTCGCGCCATGCTCGGCGCGCAACTGCCAGCACTGCTGCGTGCTGGACCAGTTGGCCTCGGTGATTTCCAGGCCGTATTGAATCTTCTCCGCCAGCCCGTATTCCTCAGCGGTTTCCTTGATGTAACTGCGGATCGACGGGCCGTCAGCCAGCACCTTGTCGGAATTCCACGGCTTGAAGCGATAGCCAAAACTGGCCATGTCAGAATCCGAACGAATGCCCGGGTAGCGGAACAAATCCCAGGTCCCGCCCATGCGTTCGCGTCGTTCGATGATCGCCATGGAGCGTTGCGGATGCTCCTGACGCAAATGCACCGCGGTACCGATACCGGACAAACCGGCACCGATAATAAGTATGTCGAAATGTTGTGGGCTCATGGCTGTCTCCTCGTGCCTGCGCTCTTGTAGCGTGTCCATGCTAGTGCCATGCTGTTCAAAATAATTCGCTTTTCGCGACACTTTTTTATCTTTTAGCGACAACGCACATGGGCACACTGATCCGTGCCGCCAATTTGGCCGGCATCGAAGAATTGATGGCGCAACTGGGTTGCGACGCCGGCCCGTTGCTGGCCCGCCATCACATCAATCCGCAGCTCATCCTCGATCCCGACGCTTACGTACCTTACCGCAGCATGGCCGCAGTCATAGAACAGGCCGCACTGGAAACACACTGCAACGACTTTGGCTTGCGCATGGCGCAGTGGCAGGGACTGGATATGCTCGGCCCGGTCGCGGTGATCGCACGTGCCGCCAGTGACGTTCTGCATGCCTTCGAGGG
>JBFKEC010000027.1:0-19072 GCA_041619315.1 Oceanococcus sp.
CAGTCGCGGATCGCTGAACACCAATCGGGCCGGGGCGAATGCCACATCATCAAATGCCCAACCCGGCGACCACTTGCGCCAGATTTCACGCACGTATGCGGCGTTGTTGCGGGTCAGAAAACGATGCGAAAACCCCAACTGCATCAGCGGCATATAGGATGACAAACGCAACTGCTGCGGAAGGTACGGCAGCAGGCTGCGCCATTGCGAACGGTGCGGTAAAGGTGGCACTGCGAGCAACGCAATCGATTTCCATGGCCCGGCGTGCGCCGCTGCGGGCGGCGGGGTTCCGGACAACACCATCGCCACGACCGCACCCCAGTCGTGCCCAACCAGATGAACCTGATCGGCCACCAGATGGCGCCGCCATGCCTCGATATCTTCGGCCACAGCGATCAAATCATAGCGCGCGTCGCGCTGTGCTGAACCCACGGTGTAACCGCGCAGCCAAGGCGTCAGCACGCGATAGCCGGCGCCCACCAATTCTGGGATGACACGATCCCAGGAATACGGGGTATCAGGAAACCCGTGCAGCAAGATAACCAGCGGCGCGCTGTCCTCGCCGTACAGCTCAGCAGACAGGGTCAGCCCGTCGCGGCGCAGGTGTAGCGTCTTCTCGTTCATACCAGAATGCGGCGATGTGCCGCCAGGCCTATCCGCCTGCGGCAATGGGGGAATCAGCCTGCATTGTGCCCGATTCCTGAGGCGCTCGGGTCACGGCCCCACTGGCATATTCAAGCACTGGATCTTGCAGCGTACCGAAGCGCAACGCCGGAATGTCGCGCAGATAGTCCTGCACCACAGACCAGGGGGCCTTATTTCCTTGGCGCGGCAGGCTATCGGCAGCCCGCTGAATGTAGCCTGAGCGCAGGCCACCCATGACCGTATCGTCGCTCATGCAGCCTTCATGGTCACGAGCAACCACCCGACGGTAGCCCTTGCGGTCCATGAACTTGAGCAAGCGGCAAACATACTCGCTGGCGAGATCCGCCTTGAGTGTCCAGGATGCATTGGTGTAACCGAAAACCACCGCCAGATTGGGCACGCCTTCGACCAGAATCCCCTTGTATGTCAGGTGTTCTTTGATCACCAGCGGCGCGCCATCGACGTTGACCTCAACACCGCCCATCATCTGCACATTCAGCCCGGTGGCACTGACCACAATGTCGGCATCCAGGTGCTCGCCGGATTCCAGTTCAATGCCGTTGGCGGTAAAGGTCTTGATGCGGTCGGTCACGATGGATGCATCACCTCGGCGCAAGGTTTTGAACAGATCCCCGTTGGGCACCACACACAGACGCTCGTCCCACGGCTGATAGCTGGGGCTGAAGTGCTTCATGTCGATCTTCGCTCCAACCTGCTTGCGCACCAAGGACAGCAGCAGCCGGCGCATGGCCTTGGGGCGTGTGCGCGCGGCACGGAACACAAAGCGCTGCAAGCCGATGTTTCGAACCCGCGCCATGGCATAGCTGGCCCGCTTGGGCAGAATGCGATTCAGGCGTACGGTGACTGGATCAACATCCGGCACGCTCAACACATAACTGGGTGAGCGCTGCAGCATGGTCACATGAGCGGCCTTGCCGGCCATGGAAGGCACCAAAGTGATCGCCGTGGCACCACTGCCGATGACCACCACCTTCTTGCCGCTGTAGTCGAGGTCTTCAGGCCAATGCTGAGGGTGTACGATCTGGCCCTTGAATGCGTTTTCACCGGGGAAATCCGGCTTGTAGCCTTGATCGTAGTTGTAATAGCCGGTGCAGCTCATCACGAAGCGCGCCTGGTAGACCTCAGTCTGACCTTGTGCATCACGCGCCTCGAGTGTCCACAGCGAACGTGCGCTGTCCCACTCCGCGCGCAGCACATGTCGACCGAATTTGATGTGCTTATCGACCCCGTATTCGGCGGCAGTCTCGGTCACATAGCGTTTAATGGATGGACCATCGGCCAGCACTCGCGGCTCACGCCACGGCCGGAAGCTGTAACCGAAAGTCGACATATCCGAATCGGACCGGATACCGGGATACCGGAACAGATCCCAGGTGCCACCAATGGCGTCACGCCGCTCCAGAATGGCATAGCGTTTGTCCGGGCACTTGCGGGTCAGATGACAGGCCGCGCCGATGCCGGAAATGCCGGCCCCCAGGATCAGTACGTCGAGCGTTTGGGTGGTCTTTTGCATGGGAATTCAGCGATCCATAATATTGCCATTAATCAATGGGACAATATACAAAGTCAGAATTGCCGTCAACCTGTTGCAGCGCAACATTCGACCGTCCGGGCGCTGCCCTGGACGACCGATCTACAGCGTCTTGAGATACTCGATTATGGCCGCACGCTCGCGCTCATTGAGCACATCCGTGAACTCATGCCCGCCATTGCCGTTGCCCAGAATGCGCGTGTCATAAACCAGCCGCTTGTCAAAACCACCGGGGGTGGGGTCGGTGACGTTGACCACCCCGGCCCAGGCCACCAGCCCGTTGATGTAGTTCTGCACCATCTGACCAACCGATGGTCCTTGTGGATTGATCGGGTTGCAGTTGAGCAATTCGCTGCCCGGTATGTCCGTGCACTGCAACGCATCATGTTTCCAGCCAACCGCAGCGTAATCAAAGGCCACGCTAAGGCGCTGATCAAAACCGACGACCGGCCCCTCCTGCTGCAGCTTGCGCTGCCAGATGGGGTGGCGCTGGCTGGAATCCAGCAAAGCCTCGAGCGTTGGTACCGAGCCATTGTGCAGATAGGGCGCTGTCGCCCAGACTCCATATAGCGGCGGGGCCTGATAGCCAATGACACCTTTCTCCCAGCCACACAGGCCTTTGGGACGCAGGGCAATCGGCAGCATGTCATCGATCAGCTCGGTCACCGGGTCCTTGTCTTGCGGCGCGGTCCAGCCTTCGACCCCATCAGGAAAGGCCCAATAGGTGACATCCCAACCCTCACGCAGGGTCATGGTCAGCATGTCCGAACGGGCCTGATCGGTTCCAATCACATCCAACGGGGCAATGTGCGCGGCGATCCCTTCAAACACCGGGTCTTCCAGGAAGTTGGGGTCATTGACATAGCGCGGCGCATACGCGCCATGGCAGCTCGCGCAGGAGCCGTTACCACCGTCCGGGCGCGCGCGCTCGGCGTTACCCTCCTCGGCCCACAAATCCTTGGAATGGAACAGGATCGATCCCTGGCGGGCAAGATTTTCGTCAATCTCGGCGGGGTACTCGGGTGATTCCAGCGACAGGAAGAAATTGGCCAGCTTCTGATCGTATTCGGCAATGCGTTCGCGATAATGCTGACCATCCAAGGTAAACAATTCCGAGATTTCACCCGGTCCCGCGGCCATGATGATGCGCGTGCTGTCATTGGACACCCCGGCATCAAAGAACTTGCGTGGGCGCGAGCCCATATTCCACCAGGGCGGCGTGTCCTGGGTGTGAGCCAGCGGGTGGGCCGAGTCAGCCACGCTTCCGGGCAGCCCTGCAGTGATGGTCTTGGCCAGGTTTGGGGCGAACCCGAGTGAATCGTAATCCAGCAAGGTCACCAGCAATTCAAAAGCGCCAACCGCATTGTTCTGGCCACGCTGCTTGATTCCGATGTTGAACAGGCTATCCACACTCAAGCCGGGGAATACGCCGGACGCACTGTTCAAGGGCGCGGGCAGTTCGGACAACGGCGAATTGTCCTGGGCCAGCATCAACACGTCCGCATTGTTATTGCCCAAGCCCAGATTTTGCATCCCCAGCACCGTCGCCTCACCGGCAGCCGGATCACCAATCTGGCCGCCGTGGCACTGAAAACATGCCGCGGTGCCGATCATGCCGGTCCATTGCCCTTGCTCATCCTTGAGCTGACGCAACCCAAGCGGCAATTGCCCGGAACCGCCATTGGTCAGCGTCGGGTCCTCCCCCTCAAGCGGATACGGGTTATCAAAGGGTGCGGCGTTAAGCCCATAACGCAGCGTATAGAGCTGTTCGAAATTGTCCGGGGCACTGTCCAGCCCCCATGTCTGCCACAAGTTGCGGAACTCTTCGGCACTCTTTGCCCCCGCTGAGGCGGGCAATTCATTGATCAGAAAATCCAGGCCCGCGTCGCGTGCATCACGATATTCACCGCAGGTTTGAGGTCTTTGCTTGTCCTCATCAAGATGAACACGGCAATCTTCCCAATACGCGTTGAAATACACCGCGCGGTCGGCATTCACACCGGGGCGAATCATGCTGCGTGGGTCAGTCGGCAGAGGCGCGCTATCCGGCTGGTCAGCACAATAGCTGGCCCATACATGGCGACCTCGCTTGCTTCCCAGCAAGCCCAGGTCATCGGCGCGCTGCTCTGCATCCGCAAGCTGGTCAGAAATATTGTCGACCGACGTTTCGCGCCCGCCATTGCAGCCAACCAGTCCGGCGGCTACCAGCGCAATCACCCATGCCCTCATTTTCGCACCCTGCTGAACCGGCTCAGGGCCGGTTTCTATTTGTGGTTTGAAAGAAAATTAACATTTGTCCCTTTTTCAAGCAAGACGCTAGAATCCGGCCATGAACGACATGGCTGAAAACCTCTCCATCGCACGCCAGCCCAAGCAGCAACGCTCACGCCAGCGCTTCGGCGATGTCCTGTCTACGGCCGAACTGTTGTTGCGCGAACAAGGCCTGAGTCAATTTTCAATTCCGCAAATTGCACAGCGCATGCGATGCAGCCGCAACGCGGTCTACAAGTTCTTCCCAACGCCCTACGCGGTACTCAACGAACTGACCCAACGCCGGCTGCAGTCCCTTGAAGCCAGCCTGATCGCAGAATCGGACAACAATCCGGCGGCAAACTGGCAGACCATGGTGACGCGTATCGTGGCCTCAGCGAGTTTGTTCCTGAACGCCGACCGGGTCGCCAGCATGCTCATACTCGGCGGCTCATCAACCGATGAAAGCCACCGTCTGCTAGAACTCACCATTCGCCATCTTGGCGGCCAGATTCGCAGAATGATGGCGGCCTACGGCCTGGATTTACCCGCGCAACCACCCGATGTCGCCAGCCTGGCCGTGGAAATCGGCCTGGCCGCTTTCCGCCTCTCCTATATGGCCGAGCAGCACATCACGGCGGCCTACCAAAGCGAAGCCACAAGCGCGATGGTTGCTTACTTGGAGCTCCGTACGGGCAAATAAACCGCTTACCGGCAACAGGGCTGTCTTGAGTCTTGATATACAACTGTATAGACAACTGTACACCCGCTCTGCGATACTTCACTGCATGCTCCCCTAGCCCGTGCGCTGCGCGGCATCTGCAATGAATACACTTCCAAGCGCCGACAAGCTGGCGCGGACAGACAGGCTCTACCGCTCAGGCTGGCTCGATGGCCCAGCCGTAAACTTCTTTCTGGAACAGCTGAATCCGGCCTGGTCACTCGTAGAACCCGCCGTACGCGTACGCCAGATCGTTGATGAAACACACGACACACGTACTTTTGTGCTCAAACCCGGCCTGGGATTCGGGCGCGCTCAAGCTGGCCAACATGTCGGTGTCAGCGTGGAAATCAACGGGCGCCGCTATGAGCGCCGTTACTCGATATCGGGCTTTCCCGGACGCGGACTGATCAGCATCACGGTCAAGCGCGTACCTGGTGGCAAGGTATCCAACTATCTGCATGACGCTATCAAACAGGGCGACCGCATTGGCCTGTCGCGCCCACAAGGCGAGTTTGTTCTGCCCCAGGATGCACCCCAGCAATTGTTGATGATTGCCGCTGGCAGCGGTATCACCCCGATGATGGGGCAAATCCGTGCGCTGCTTGAACGCGGCTATAGCGGCAACATCGTGTTGCTGAACTATGTGCGCAGTGGTGACGACCGGATATTCGGCACGGCTCTGGATGCACTCACGGCTGAGCATCCGCAGCTGACCATGCACTGGTGCCTTGAGCGCGAGAACAACGAACGCTTTAACGCCGAACAATTACTACAGCGCGTACCTGATTTCGCCCAACGCTACACCATGCTGTGCGGCCCCGCAGGATTCATGCAGGCGGTTCGCCAACACTGGCATGAACATGACCTTGATGGGCAGTTGCGTTTCGAATATTTCGGCGCCCCGCAACCGCTGCTGCCGGCCGACAGACAACCTGGCGTGGCCGCTCATATCGTGCTCGCCCGCAGCGGTAAACGGGTTGATGCCAGCGAGGGCCAAACCGCCCTACTGGCCCTTGAGGCCGCCGGTGAGCAACCCGAATATGGCTGCCGCATGGGCATTTGCCAGAGCTGCCGCTGCCGCAAGATCAGCGGCCCGGTGCGCAACCTTGTGACTGGCATCGTTTCCCACGAACCCAATGAAGAGATTCAGCTGTGCATATCCACAGCTGAGGATGACCTGGTACTGGATTACTGATATGCGAAAACCTCATCCCAGCCGCGCTTTGAGCGCACAGGAACAAGATGCCCTGGCCAGCGAACTGGACGCACTGCGCGACAGTGTTGTGGCTGATCTTGGCGAGCGCGACGCGCGCCACATTCGGCGCATGGTCCGCATTGCACGCTACTCCGCACTGTTTGGCCGCGTTGCCCTGATGTTCGGCTTCGTGCCGCTGCTGTGGCCGCTGGCAGTGTTCGCACTGGGCATATCGAAAATCCTGGAAAACATGGAAATCGGCCACAACGTCATGCACGGTCAGTACGACTGGATGAATGACCCGCGGATGAATTCGCAAACCTACGAATGGGACAATGTCGGTACCAGTGCCAACTGGCGCAAGACCCATAACTTCAAACACCACACCTACACCAACATACTCGGCCTGGACGATGACCTGGGCTATGACGTGACCCGCATCACCGGCGCGCAGCGCTGGAACCCGGGTTATCTGTTGCAGCCGGCCTACAACGTGGTGTTCGCGCTGCTGTTCCAGTGGGGCGTAGCCTTGCAGGACATGAAGCTGGGGCGTTACCTGCTCGGCCGTCGACCGGTGTCGGAGATGATCGCCAAGTTCCGCCCCATCATTCGCAAATCCGGCTTTCAGATGTTCAAGGATTACCTGTTCTTCCCATTGATTGCAGGCCCCTCATTTGTGGCCGTACTGCTTGGCAACTTCATCGCCAATGGGATGCGCAACGTGTGGACTTACAGCATTATTCATTGCGGCCATTTCCCTGCTGGCGTGCGCGTATACAGCCGCGCAGAATGCCGCAACGAAAGTCGTGGTCACTGGTATGCACGGCAGATGAACGGCTCCGCCAACATTGAAGGCAGCCGCTTGCTGTACATCCTGAGCGGGCATCTCAGCCATCAGATCGAACACCATCTGTTCCCTGACATTCCGGCCCACCGCTATCCGGAAATGGCCCCAACAGTGCGCGCAATCTGCGAGAAATACGGCCAGCATTACGTCACGGGCTCGTTCATTCGTCAGTTCGGCAGCGTGATCGGAAAATTCTTTCTGTACGCGATCCCCAACCTGCAGCGGCGCCCTAGTGCTGCGTAAAAAATGCCGCCCAGATTCGCCGTCATTGGCCCATTGATCCATGACTGCTTATCATAGGCGGATGCCACAATTCCGGAAATCGCGCAGCGATCGCAATAGCCGCAAAGCAGCGGACCCCAAAACCGAATACACCATCGACGAGCTCGCCTGGACGGTTGGTGCGACGGTGCGCAACGTACGCGCCTATCAGGAGCGCGGCTTGCTTCCTGCGCCGGAAAAGCGCGGCCGAACCGGCATCTACACCGACGCTCATCTGGCCCGCTTGCGCATGATTCAGCGCCTGCTCGACCGTGGCTACACGCTCAACAGTATTGGTGAGCTGATCCAAGCATGGCAGCAAGGCCGCGACCTTTCAGACCTGCTTGGGCTTGAAGACGCAGTGACCCGTCCGTTCGTGGAAGAAATGCCCGACTATGTCACGCTGACCGAGCTGACCAAGCGTTTCAAACGGTTTTCACCCAGCCTGATCAAGCAGGCCACCGATCTTGGACTGCTGATCCCCGAAGGGCGCAATCGCTATCGCATCACCAGCCCGCGACTGCTTCAGGCGGGCGAAGAACTCAGCGCCATTGGCATCCCGACTGACAAGCTCTTTGACATCGTTGGGCGCCTGCGCGACAACGTCGAACTGGTTGCCGAATTGTTGGTTCAGCTGGTCGCAGAATACGTGTTCGACCGCCACTGGAAAGACACACTACCGCCCAAGGAAGACGTATCCAAACTGGCCGATGTGATCTGGCGCTTGCGCCCGCTGGTCGACATGGCGGTGCAGCCAGAGGTAGCGCGCGCGATGGAAACCGCCCTGGAAAAGATCCTCGGTGATCGCCTGGAACTGATCCTCAAGCATCTCAACGAGCAGAAAGAGCCGGAAGCGCTGAGCTAGACTGCTCGCCCGCGCACAATGAGCTGCACGCTGGGCGGCTCGTAGTAGTCGTTGATGTCCAGCTGGTAGACCAGCCTGACCCGCGCCTCTTCTAGGCGCTCGTCGACCCCGAAAGCAATCGCATCCCAGGTCTGCTCAAGCCCCGGCAGGCCTACACGCAACTTGAGGTGGCCACTGCCGACCAGGCGCTGACCGCGAATTTCAAATTCGTTGTCGAACAGCGGGTCATCAAAGCCCTGCCCCCACGGCCCGGCATCACGCAGCGCGCTAACGGTTGCCAGACTCAGGCTTTGAGCATCCAGCTCACCATCGCTCATCCAGCACGCTTGCAACAGTGCAGGGTCCAGGATTTCGCTACACACTTCGACAAAAGCCTGTGAAAATCGCTGCAGATCATGGTTGCCAATACTCAGCCCTGCGGCCATGGCATGACCGCCAAACTTCTCAATCAAACCGGGGTGGCGCGCATCGAGCAAGGCCAGCGCATCGCGCAAATGAAACCCCGCAATGGAACGCCCTGAGCCTTTGAGCTGATTGTCGGCGGCATTGGCAAACGCAATCACCGGACGATGAAAGCGTTCCTTGACCTGTGAGGCAATCAACCCCACCACCCCTTCGTGCCAGCTCGAATCATGCAGACACAGGGCCGGCTCATCACTGGCCTGAATCTCGACCTGAGCAATTGCTGAATCCTGCATATCGGCCTGCATCGCACGGCGCTGCTGATTGATCTGATCCAGCTGGGCCGCGAGTAGCCGCGCTTCGGCCAAGGATGGGGCAAGCAGACAGGCGATGCCCTGATTCATGTGCTCAAGCCGGCCGGCCGCATTGATCCGCGGCCCCAGCGCAAAACCCAGGTCACTGGCCTGCAAATCAGCAGCCTTGCGCCCTGACACCTCAACAAGCGCAGCCAGGCCCGGTCGCGCACGCCCTGCCCGTATGCGCTTGAGACCCTGCTCGACCAACCTGCGATTGTTGCCATCAAGCGCCACAAGATCTGCCACCGTACCCAAGGCGACAAGATCCAGATGGCTGGCCAGATTGGGTGGTGCAAGCCCGCGCTGTTCAAAATAGCCGCGCTCGCTAAGCTCGTGACGCAACGCCGCGAGCACGTAGAACATCACCCCAACCCCGGCCAGCGCTTTGGACGCAAAGCTGTCACCGGGCTGATTGGGATTCACGATGGCATTGGCTTGCGGCAGCGTCTGCCCAGGCAAATGATGGTCTGTCACAACCACCGCCACACCTGCTTTGCGCAGACGCGCCACGCCTTCGATGCTGCTGATGCCATTGTCGACCGTAATCACCACATCGGGCTTGCGCTCCAGGACCAGCTCGGCCAAGGCCGGCGACAATCCGTAACCAAGCTTGACCCGGTCCGGAACCAGATAATCGACTTGATTTGCGCCAAGCTCGCGCAGCACCGAAACGCCCAGCGCCACACCAGTGGCACCATCGGCATCGTAGTCGCCCACAATCAGAATGGCCTGTTGCGCGACCAACGCATCCGCCAGCCAAGTGGCGGCTTGCTCGACACCTTTGAGGTCACGCCACGGGAGCAGCCCGACGAGGCTCAGATCACGCTCATTCTCGACCAGGCCACGGTGACTGAGCACTCGACGCAGAACCGGATTGGCGACAGCGCTGAGCGCTGGCGCCCTGGCACTGCGGCGACTCAGCGTTCGGCTGGCCAGAGCTGTCATCGCGGCGGACTAAAGCCCCTGCACCAGCGCATCTTCAACGGCCTGGCGCGTCGCATCCACCGTGACCGGTTCGGCAGTAGCTTGTTTGATCGCGATATCCGGATCCTTGAGGCCATGGCCAGTCAGGGTGCAAACCACCCGACTGCCCGGTTTGATCTTGCCGCTGGCAATGTCGCGCAGCGCGCCAGCCAGCGAACTGGCCGAAGCCGGCTCACAAAATACACCTTCGCGTTCAGCCAGCAACTTCTGAGCAGCCAGAATGTCCTTGTCGTCCAGCGCATCAAAATGACCGCCCGATTCGCGCACAGCGGTTTCCGCATGGGCCCAGCTCTGCGGGTTGCCAATGCGTATTGCAGTGGCCACGGTTTCCGGGTTCTTGATCGGCTCGCCAGCAATGAACGGCGCCGCACCGGCGGCCTGGAAGCCGCACATCACGGGCAGTTTGTCGGTCACCGCTTCACGCAGGTAGCTGAAGCTTTCCGGCGCGATCGGGGTTTCATCCGGACGCGGCGTCGCCATCTCGCGATAGCCCATCCAATAGGCCGAAATATTGCCGGCATTGCCGACCGGCAAACAGTGGTAGTCCGGCGCATCACCCAGCGCTTCGACAATCTCGAACGAGGCCGTTTTCTGGCCCTGCAAACGGTACGGATTGACCGAATTGACCACCGTAACCGGCAAGGTCGTGGACACGTCCTTGACCAATTGCATGCCGTCGTCGAAATTGCCGCGAATCTGGATCACCGAACAGCCATGAATGGCGGTCTGGGAAAATTTACCCATCGCAATCTTGCCTTCGGGAATCAGCACGAAGGCCGTCATTCCCGCGCGCGCCGCATAAGCTGCAGCGGCGGCCGACGTGTTGCCGGTCGATGCACAAATAATCGCCTTGCTGCCCTCGGCATGGGCCTGGGTCACCGCCACAGTCATGCCCCTATCCTTAAAGGAGCCGGTCGGATTGAGGCCTTCGTACTTGACGTAAATCTCACCGCTAAAGCCCACATCACCTGGGATGTTGCGCAGCTTGATCAGCGGTGTGGCGCCCTCGCCCAGGCTGATCGCCTCAGCGTCAGGGGCCAGCGGGAGACGTGAGCGATAACGCTCGACCAGTCCGGTATACAGCATATTTCCGTTCAACACTCTGTTCATTCGCTCAAATGCTCCAGGCGCATCTGCACGATGCTGCCATGTACGGCGTCGCGGGCTTCCAGTTCACTCATGGCCTGGTTAATCGCGCCGGTGCTTGCCTCGTGGGTAATCAGGACGACTTCAGCCTGACCCGGGCTGAATTCCTTCTGCACCATCGCCTCGATACTGATGTCCAGCCCGGCCAGAATACCGCTGATGGTATTCATCACGCCCGACTGGTCGCTCACCTGCATACGCAGGTAATGGGCACTGACCACCGCAGATTGAGGCACGAATTCCACTTCACGCGCCATCGCCGGCGGTGCAATCGCATGACCGCGCGCCACATCGACAATATCCGCAACCACCGCTGATGCGGTCGCCATGCCGCCCGCACCCGGACCGTAAAACCCGGTGGTGCCGACCGCATTGCCGCAAACGGACACACCGTTCATGACGCCATCAACCTTGGCCACAAAGGCCGCCTTGGGGACCAGGGTCGGCTCGACCCGCAACTCCACTCCGGCTTCCCCGCGACGTGCCACAGCCAGATGCTTGATGCGGTAGCCCAATTCACTGGCGAAGGTGATGTCTTCGGCGCTGACCTTGCCCACGCCTATGGTGTGCAATTGATCGGTCGCCAGCGGAATGTCGAATGCCAGTGTCGCCAGAATTGCCAGCTTGTGGCCAGCATCAATGCCTTCGACATCGAACGTCGGGTCGGCTTCGGCATAACCCTTGGCCTGAGCCTCGGCCAGCACGTCCGCAAAGTCCGCGCCATCGGCTTCCATACGACTGAGTATGAAGTTTGTGGTGCCGTTGATGATGCCGGCGATTTCGTCAATTCGATTGCCGACCAGCCCCTCACGTAGCGCCTTGATGATGGGAATGCCACCAGCCACCGCCGCTTCGAACGCGACAATCTGACCATGCTGCTGAGCACACTCAAAGATTTCCTTGCCATGCTCGGCAATCAGGGCCTTGTTGGCGGTCACAACCGACTTGCCATTGGCCAGCGCCGCAAGCACAAGTTCACGTGCCCGGCCGATGCCGCCCATCAGTTCGACAACGACATCAATGCGCGGATCGGCAACCAGAGCATCGGCGTCACTGTCGACCTCAATGCCGCTCAGATCGCACTCACGCGCCAGCGCCGGATCACGCACCGCCGCGCGTACGATCTCGATCGCGCGCCCGGACCGGCTGGTGATGTCTTCACGGTTCTCGCGCAGCACATTGACCGTGCCTGCGCCCACAGTTCCCAGGCCCAGCAGGCCGATTTTCAAGCTCATGGAGTCCCTTATCCCGCTCGTTCCATCATTCGCCGCATGCCCCGCAGGGCCTGCCGCGTGCGGTGTTCATTCTCGATCAGCGCAATGCGCACGTAGTCATCGCCATGGTGGCCAAAACCCACCCCGGGTGAGACCGCCACCTTGGCTTCAGCCAGCAGGCGCTTGGAAAATTCCAGCGACCCTTCGGCCTTGAAAGGCTCCGGCACAGGAGCCCACACAAACATGGTGGCCTTAGGCTTGGTGACTTCCCAGCCCATTGCATTCATGCCTTCACACAGCACATCACGGCGCTTTTGATACATATCGCGGATTTCAGCAACGCAATCCTGCGGACCATTGAGCGCCGCAATCGAGGCGACCTGAATCGGCGTAAAGGTGCCGTAATCAAGGTAGGACTTGATCCGCCCCAGCGCCGCAATGATTGTCGGATTGCCACACATGAAACCTACGCGCCAGCCCGGCATATTGTAGGACTTGGACAGCGAGTACGACTCGACCGCCACATCCTTGGCTCCGGGCACCTGCAGAATCGATGGTGCCTTGTAACCGTCGAAACACAGTTCCGCGTAGGCCAGATCCTGCACGATCCACAGCCCGTATTCCTTGGCCACTACGACCACCCGCTCGAAAAACGCAAGGTCGACACAATCGGCCGTCGGATTGGCCGGAAAGTTGAGCAGGATCATCTTCGGCGCCGGCCACGATTCACGAATCGCGTTTTCCAGCTCATGGAAGAAATCACCGCCCGGGACCATTTTCACGTGGCGCACATCTGCGCCGGCGATAACCACCCCATAGGGATGAATCGGATAGGCCGGGTTGGGCACAAGCACCACGTCACCCGGCCCCAGCGTAGCCAGCGCCAGATGCGCCAGTCCTTCCTTGGAACCGATGGTCACAATCGCTTCGGACTCGGGATCCAGATCGACCTCGTACTTGCGCTGGTACCAGTCACAAATCGCTTTGCGCAGGCGCGGTATGCCGCGGCTTACCGAGTAGCGATGGGTGTCGCCGCGCTGCGCGGTTTCCACCAGCTTGTCGACAATATGCTGCGGCGTCGGCTGGTCCGGATTGCCCATGCTCATGTCGACAATGTCCTCGCCACGCGCTCGCGCCGCCTTCTTCAGATCGCCGACGACGTTGAAGGTATAAGGTGGAAGACGCTCGATGCGTTGGAATTTGTCTTGCATTGCAGCAATCGGTGGGCAAAGGGGCCGGATTTTATCTTGCGGCGGCGCTCTCGGCTAGGGCAGCAATGGCTCCGGATCAACCGGCTTGCCCAGACGGCGGATTTCGAAATGCACCAATGGTCGATTTTGGGGGCCCAGCCCCATGGTTGCGATGGCCTGCCCTGCCTTGATTTGCTGGCCTTCTTTCACCAGCAGCTTGGCGTTGTGGCCATACGCCGTCAGGTAATCCTCACCATGCTTGATGATGACCAACTCACCATAGCCTTTGAGTGCGCCGCCAGCATAAACCACCTTGCCGGCTGCAGCGGCTGCAATGGTATCTCCTGCCTTGCCGCCAATGTCGATGCCCTTGCGCCCCTGCGCAGGCGCGAAACGCGCCAGCAGCGGGCCCTTGACTGGCCATTGCCAGCGATTGGGTCCTACAACAGGCGCACTGACCGGGCGCGGCGTTGCCCGCGGCTGCGCGGGCTGTGCGGGCGGCGCAGGGCGACTCACAACCGGCTCATTGGGCGGCCTACGCGTTGACACTGCGCCGCGCTGAACCGGCACATGAGGCCGACGCAACTCACCCGGCAAAGGCGGATCGAGTCGCAATATCTGACCGGGATACAGCGTGCCGTCACGCGCCATGCCGTTCCACCAGGCCAAGTCGCGATGATCAAGCTGATGGGAAAAAGCCACGCCGTAAAGGGTATCGCCGGATTTCACCGTGTAACTCAGGTCGCGCTCTTCCCAGCGCACCCAGTTGCTGGAGCAAGCCGTCAATACGACGGCAAGCAGCGCTACCAGTAACGGTAGGCAAGCAGGCCAAGCACGAGTATGGCGAGGGTGCTCCACGCGATCTGGTCCATGTAGCGCTTCAGGTGAGGCTCTATCTTGGGGCCACCCCAGCGCACGAGCAAGGCGACCAGGAAAAAGCGCCCGCCGCGACCAACCAGACTGGCCGCCACAAACACCGGCAGAAACATCCCAGCAGCCCCGGCTGCAATGGTGAAAACCTTGTACGGAATCGGCGTGAATCCAGCCAGAAACACGGCCCAGAAGCCCCAACTGGCAAACCATGCATGCGCTGTTTGATAAGCGCCAAGGTAGCCATGATCCACAATCAGTGGCATCACCGCATCGAGCAGCCATAGCCCGATAAAGAAGCCGATCACCCCGCCCACAACAGAAGCAATGGTGGTTAGCGCCGCCAGAGGAATCGCGCGCTCCGGCCGCGCCATCACCATCGGCGCGAGCATCACATCAACCGGAATCGGGAAAAATGAGGATTCCGCCACCGAAAGGCCGGCCAGCCACACTGGCGCGCGGCGGTGAGCGGACAACTGCAACACCCATTCGTAGAGTTTCAACCACATGTTGTTGCCTGCCCCGTCGTGATCAGTCGATTTTTTCCGCCAGCATCGGCACGAAACTGACCCCGGCGAGTATCTCGCGACTCAGGCCTCCATCCGGCTTGAGCGTGAAACGGCACAGTTGTTGGCCGTCCTGACCACCCACCGGGATGACCAGTCGCCCTCCAGGTGCCAGCTGGGTCAGCAACGCCTCAGGCACATGTGCCGCGGCTGCAGTCACGATGATGCCATCAAACGGCGCTTGCTGCGCCCAACCCTCATAGCCATCGCCGTGATTGAGATAGACGCGCATGTAGTTGAGGTCGCGCAATCTGCGCTGCGCCGAGACATTGAGCGACCGGATGCGCTCGATCGAATAGACCCGGTCCACCAGCTCGGCCAGTACCGCAGTCTGATAACCGCATCCTGTACCCACTTCAAGCACATGGCGCGCCTCGCGCCCTTCCAGCAGAGCCTGGGTCATGAGCGCGACCACAAAAGGCTGTGAGATGGTCTGGCTGCGCCCGATCGGAAGGGCGGTGTCTTCATAGGATTTGCGCAAATCCCAGGCCGCATCGACAAAGGCATGACGCGGCACCCGGCCCATGGCCTCGAGCACACGCTCATCATGGATGCCCTTGGCTGCCAGGCGCTCCATCAGCTTGGCGCGATAGAACTCCGGGGTCAGCCCCCGGCGCTTTCCGCCCGCTCCGCTCACAGGTCGGGCACCCAGTCCTTCAGACCGGCCAGCGCGTTGTGATTGGTCAGATCAATTTGAAGCGGTGTGACTGCAACCTTGTGCTGATTGATGGCATGAAAGTCCGTGCCCGGGCCCGCATCCTCCTCGCCTCCAGCTGGACCAATCCAGTAAATCGGGCGACCACGCGGGTCTTTGTCACGCACTACGTCCTCGGCGATGTGCCGATACCCCAGGCGCGCCACTTCAACCCCCTTGAGCTGCTCATACGGCAGATCAGGAACATTGATATTGAGGATGCCACCTGGCGGCAGCGGGTGCGAGGGCAGATCGGTCAGCATGCGCACGACCACCTGGGCAGCGGCATCGTAGTGTTTCGGCTGATGCGCGACATTGGATACGGCAATCGCCGGCAAACCCATGAAACGGCCTTCCATCGCCGCTGCAACGGTTCCGGAGTACAACGTGTCATCACCCAGATTGGCCCCAGCATTGATGCCAGAAACCACGATATCCGGTCGATGATCGAGCAAACCGGTAATCGCCAGGTGAACACAATCCGTGGGCGTGCCGTCGACCGAATACCAACCCGGCTGCATTTCGTTGATGCGTAGCGGGCGGCCCAGCGTCAGGGAGTTGCTGGCACCACTGCGATTGCGATCGGGGGCCACAACAGTGAGTTGCCCGATCGTTTCCAGCGCACGCGCCAGAGCACGCAATCCCGGCGCGTGTATGCCATCATCATTAGAGAGAAGTATGCGCATAAGCGGCGCGAATATTAGCAGTTGCAGGCAGCCAGGCCCAATGGAGCCCCGGAGAATTTCGAGATGATGGCGCAGGATGAAATGCGCGGCGGCGATGATGACGGCGACGAGATGTCCATCTGGCAAGCCGAACTGGAACAGGTCAAACCGCTGGATGCACGTCGGCGCGCGCCGCCAGCACGCACGCGCGACCTGACGCGCGGCCAACTCGAACGACGCCAGCGCGAGCATTTCGAAATCATGCAGGAGGCCATGCAAGGGCCGTTTGAAGCAGAGGACCTCAACACTGGCGACGAACAGGAATTTCGTCGTGACGGCCTGCCGCGCAACATCTTGCGCAAACTGCGGCGCGGACAGTTCGCCATCCAGGCCACCCTGGATGTCCATGGACTGCGGCGCGCCGAAGCCCATCACGCGACCCAAACCCTGCTGGCCAACGCCCAGCAACGCCAATGGCGCTGCGTCAAGATTATTCACGGCAAAGGCCTGCATTCGCCCCGCGGCCTGCCTGTGCTCAAACATCGCGTGGAAATCAGCCTGCGCCAGAATGACGATGTACTGGCCTATTGCTCGGCACCGACCTGGGCCGGCGGACACGGCGCAACGCTGGTCCTGCTACGCCGCAGCTGATCGCCTCAGCAGCGTTCCAGCAGCGCCACGGCTTGCGCAGCCAAGCCCTCGCCACGGCCGGCATAGCCCAGTTTTTCGGTCGTCGTGGCCTTGAGATTGACCGCGTTCTGCTCGATCCCGATCAACTCGGCGATGGTTTGCCGAATCGTATCGCGATGCGGGGCCAGCTTGGGCCGCTCGCTGATCAGGCATAAGTCGCAGTTTTCAACCCGCCAACCGGCGTCCGCGACACGCTGCAGCACCGTCTTGAGCAATTCGCGGCTGTCGGCACCGGCAAAACTGGAGTCGGTATCCGGGAAGTGCTGGCCAATATCCCCCAGCCCGGCCGCACCCAGCAACGCATCGCACAATGCGTGGAGCAATACATCGCCGTCGGAATGGGCGATCACGCCCTTGTCATGAGGCACGCGCACGCCGCCGAGCGTGACATAGTCGCCCGGCCCAAAGCGGTGAACGTCAAAACCCATTCCAACTCTCATACGTGCTCCAGCAAAGCCTCGGCCAGTTTGAGATCCGAAGGCGTGGTGATTTTAAAATTCAAAGCGTCACCGGCAACAAGACGCGGCCGGAATCCGGCCAACTCCATGCAAGATGCTTCATCGGTAATCGCAAGCCCCTGCCCCAGGGCTTGCTCCAGGGCCTGTCGCAGACGCTCAAATTCGAAGAACTGGGGGGTTTGGGCCAGCCACACCGCACCTCGATCCAGGGTCTGGTCTATCTGTTCACCATCAAGGCTGCGTTTTAGTGTGTCCTGTGCCGGCATCGCAAGCAGCGCGCCATGCGCTCCAGGTGAGGTTGCAAGCAAGCGCGCCAGTGCACTTGCCGGCAACAATGCACGCGCCGCATCGTGCACCAGCACGCCGGCTTGAGCCGCTGGTGGTTGTGGCAATGCGGCCAGGGCTTCTAGCCCCGCGAGGACTGAATCCGCGCGCTCCTGCCCCCCCTGACAAGTCATCACCCGAGGGTCGCGGTAATGCGCGCACTGGGCCCAATGTTCATCATCGGCGGACAGGGCCAGCATGACGCCACTGATCGCGGGTTCGGCGAGCAAACGATCAAGGCAATGATCAAGTACGCAGCGACCACGCAGCATGCGGTATTGCTTGGGCACGTCACCGGGAAGACGACGCCCCACACCTGCAGCGGGCACAATTGCCCACAAAGCCGCACTCATCAATGCACTATCAGATAGAAGGTTTCACCGGGCCTGATCATGCCCAGATCGGCACGCGCGTGATATTCGATCGCATCCGGATCGGTTTCCAGACGGGTAATCTCCGCTTCCAGCAGCTGGTTCCGCTCACGCAATTGCGCATTGTGGCGGGCTGCCGAATCGACCTGTGCGCTCAGTTCAGCAGCGTCAAGCCAGCCGCCCGGCCCTATCCAGAGCCGGTACTGCAGGTAGATGATGCCTGCACCGATGATTACCCAAGTCCAACGCGGCATGGTCGCAGTCTAGCAAATGGCCGCGTAACCGGCGTTAATTCAGACTTTGACCGGAAATGCGGACAGACCGGGGTAGCGCGCGGCAGCACCCAGCGCTTCTTCGATGCGCAGCAGCTGGTTGTACTTGGCGATGCGGTCAGAACGGCACAGCGAACCGGTTTTGATCTGGGTTGCGGTCGTGGCCACAGCCAAATCGGCAATGGTGGCATCCTCGGTTTCGCCACTGCGATGCGAGACCACCGCGGAGTAGCCCGCCTTGTCGGCCATGGCAATGGCCTGCAAGGTTTCGGTCAGCGTACCGATCTGATTAACTTTGATCAGAATCGAGTTGGCCACACCTTTTTCGATACCTTCAGCCAAAATCGCAGGATTGGTCACGAACAGATCGTCGCCAACCAGCTGAGTGGTGCCACCAAGACGCTCGGTCAGCAGTTTCCAGCCATCCCAGTCATCTTCAGCCATACCGTCCTCGATCGTGATGATCGGGAACTGACCGACCAGTTCGGCCAGGTAATCGCAGAATTCAGAGCTGTTGAAGCGGCGATTTTC
>JBFKEC010000028.1:0-18728 GCA_041619315.1 Oceanococcus sp.
CGTGGCCCCGGCGCCCGCACGCGCATGCGCTCAAGGTCGGCTGGTGCCTTACCGGATTCGACAAAATCGACAAAGCGCGCCACCTTGTCCGCCACCAGCTGGGGATGGCTGACCGGCAACCAGTGCCCGGCCTCGACATCACAGCGCCACAAATTGGGCGCCCAACGCGCCAGATCATCCCAGATCTGCTCGATCATGAAATGATCACCACGCGGGAACACCAGTTGCACCGGAATCTCGGTGCGGCGTTCATTCGGCTTGCTTAGACGCTCGGCCACATTGGCTCGATACAGTTTCACCCCATGCACGCCGTCTTGCGCCTGAGTCGGGCTGGGCGCGGCATCGCGGATACCTTCGATGCGGCTCAACATGGCCGGCCACAACTTGTCGCCCACCACTTTCCAAAGCGAAGGTGCCACGAGCGGAAGATGAAACGCTCCGATGTACCAGGAATGGCCGAGTTGCTTGAGCACTGCGGCTTTTTCACTGGCCGAGCGGCTGCCTAAACGCGCCCTGATCCAGTAACCGGCGTGATCCAGACTCGGGCCGGACATCGAGGTGTATGAAGCGATACGGCCCTTGAGCCGAGCGGTGGTGACCGCCTCCCACGACTGTATGGATCCCCAGTCATGGCCGACCAGATGCACGGGGCGCTCAGGACTGACCGCATCAATGACCGCGGCCAGATCGGCAACCAGATAGTCCAGGTGGTAATCCGCAGTCGCAGACGGGCACGTCGAACGCCCCGCGCCGCGTACGTCATAGGCCACCACCTCATAGCTGTGCGACAAGCGCTCGGCTGCTGCGGCCCACACACATGCATTGTCCGGATAACCATGCACCAGCACGATCATGGGCTTGGCCTTGCGGCCTTTAGCGCGACTGCGCCCCCAGCGATACACCGCCAGCTGTACGTCACCCGAGGTGACGGTCATATCTACGTTCATATTGCTCATGCCGCCTGTTTGAGCGGCCACAAGCCGCGCTGTTTCCAACGTCGCACCTGAGGTACGTCATCGTCCAGCCAGAACGCATCGTCCTCGGTCACGACCAGCAGCTCTTCCCACTTGGCGCCGACATCACCAAAGCCCAGATGAGGCTCGACCGCCCACAACCCCGGGGTCGGTGCATGCTCAGACTTGCTCGAGGAGTTCCAGATCGGATTCCAGCCCTCGCGCGCACCACGCAGCCGGTCGCGCACCAGCTCACTGATGTTGCGCACGCCGAAGTTGGCAATGGTCAGGTGCGAATCCTTGTCATCGTCATCAAGCATCTCAATGCGATGAGCCAGCGTTTCGAACGGATAAGCCTTGTGCCGCGGTTCGTAGCCATGACGCACACACAATGCATCTACAGCGCGACTGATTTCGGCCAGCGGACGACGCTCGCGCACCTGCTCCAGTATCAGCACGCGGTATTCGAGCAAATCGTCCATCAGCTGATCCAGGGCGGCGTTCTCGCCAACCACACCGCAATAGCCGATATCTGCGGTATACCCGTTCAAGGTTGGCGCACAGTCCAGGATGTAAGGCATGTTCTGTTCAAGCCGGCGAAAGCCGGGATAGAACGCCGGGTTGAATCCACCCAGCTGCTTGATCCCGATCAGGCCGCGAAACGCCGTGCGATCGCCAAACCAGGCAAACGGCTCATGGAAGCAGTCGGTTGCGCCATGCTCAACCAGCCAAGCCTTCATGCCTGCGGCGACCTGGCGTTCGGTCATACCGGGGCGCATGCGTGCAGCGGCCGCTTCGGCGCAATCGTATGCAAGTTTCTGGGCGGCACGAAAGCCGTTGAGATCTTCTGCGCTGAGCGCAGGCGAGCCTTTATTCATGGTCGTCACCTCATTGATGCAGCGCACAACAATAGGGTACGACTGTGCCATTCGTCAATGGCACAATGACAAAAGACTACATCTGGTGCAAAACGCTCAGGCGGGCGCCCCCCGGCTGATGCTGAGCCAACTGGCCCGGGCAAAACACCACACCCCCAGCGCACCGAGTATCCAGGTCGACAATGGCACATCGGCAATCCGCGCCGGACCTCGCCCATCCAGCCCCAGAATGACCGCACCGCCGAGACATAGCAGCCCGCCGACTACGGCCCAGCGATTGCGCGACTGTTGCTCAACCAGATCCTGGCGCAAGGCCTTGAGTTCACGGGTCTGAGCGGCAAACTCGGCCGGCGGCCAGTCTTGCTGCAAGCGCTTGAGCAAGTCCGGCAGGCTTTCCACAATGGCCGGCAGATGGGTTTTGAGATCATCCAACCCATTGAACGGATTGAGCCGCTGGCGCATCCAGTCTTCCATGATCGGCTTGGCGGTTTTCCACAAATCGAGTTCGGGATACAGCTGCCGGCCCAACCCTTCGATGTTGAGCAGAGTCTTTTGCAGCAAAACCAGCTGTGGCTGCACTTCCATGCGGAAACGCCGTGCGGTCTGGAACAGGCGCATCAGGAACATGCCAAAGGAAATGTCCTTAAGCGGCTTGTTGAAGATCGGTTCGCACACACTGCGAATTGCCGACTCGAATTCATCCACACGGACGTCACCGGGAATCCAGCCGGACTCCAGGTGCAACTCGGCCACCCGACGATAATCGCGATTGAAAAAGGCCAGAAAGTTTTCCGCCAGATAGCGCTGATCGGACGGCGTCAGGGTGCCG
The DNA here is from genome assembly GCA_041619315.1 of Oceanococcus sp. Lineage (GTDB taxonomy): Bacteria > Pseudomonadota > Gammaproteobacteria > Nevskiales > Oceanococcaceae > Oceanococcus. The sequence continues at coordinate 2,661 of JBFKEC010000028.1, forward strand.
ACAATGCCAAAATCCAGGGCCAGATAACGCGGCTTTTCCGGGTTGCTCGCATCGACAAAGATGTTGCCCGGATGCATATCGGCATGAAAGAAGTTGTCGCGAAAGACCTGACGGAAAAAGATTTCGACGCCACGCTCGGACAATTCGCGAAAATTCACGCCCTCGGCGCGCAGTGCGGCGACTTCGTCGATGTTGTGCCCGTACAGACGCTCCATCACCAGCACATCACTGCGGGTCAGATCAAAAAACACCAACGGATGGTAGATCAGGTCCGAACCCAGCCAATTGCGCCGCAGCTGGCTCGCATTGGCGGCCTCACGCATCAGGTCAAGCTCGTCGAGAATGACCTTTTCGTACTCCTTGATCACCTCACGCGGATGCAGCCGGTCGGCATCCGGGCCGAAACGCTCGGCCAGCGCGGCAAGAAAATGCAGCAGTTCCAGGTCTTTGCGCACAGCCTTTTCGATATCAGGGCGCAACACCTTGACCACCACGTCCATGCCCGGCGTGCCATCCGGGTTGTCGCGCAGACGCGCGGCATGAACCTGGGCCACCGAGGCCGATGCCAGGGGCTTTTCATCAAAGCTGGCAAACAGCTTGCCGACTGGCTGACCGAGCGAGGCCTCAACCTGCTTGCGCGCCAGCTGGCCGGAAAACGGCGGTACCGCATCCTGCAGCAGACTCAACTCGGCAGCGATGTCATCGGGCAGCAAATCCGGACGCGTCGACAACGCCTGGCCAAACTTGATGAACACCGGGCCGAGTTCTTCCAGCGCCAGGCGGACGCGCTCACCGCGCGGGCGGGCAAAGCGCTTTTTCTGCCGCCGGCCGAGAAACTGATCCAGTCCGTAACGGCGCGAAACGCGCCAGATCTGCCAGAACCGACTGAATTGGCGCAGCCAATTCATGCTTGCTCATCCGCAGAGGTTTCCAGTCGTCGGATACGCGCTTCCAAGCGATCCACTGCGCTGGCCACATCATCCACCTCATCCATCCACGCACTGGCCTGCTCGGGATCGGCAGCCTCACCACCATCGACCTGTGCAGCAGATTCTTGCGAGGCCCGACCAAGCAACAATTCACGCACGCTGCTACGGCCAAAATCAAGCAGGCCGCGCAGGCCCTGGCCCAGCTGAGCACCAACCTGACTGCCCAAAACGGGCTGCAGCACAGCGCGCACCTCGGCCTGCAAATCAATACGCGATTCACGCAAAGCGCCAAGCACGCGCTCGGCGTATTCGGCATCACCGTTCAACTGCAGTGCCGAGCCCATGGCGCGCGGATCCTCGCCCGCACCTAGTCGGGCCAACCCGACCAAAGATGTACTCACGCCTGCGCGTGCCGGCTCACCACCAGGAAGCAGTTGCACACCATGACTGACCGGGGTCATGCGAAATGCCCAGCCCAAATCACGCAACTCCAGCGCCACCGCATCATGTGCACCCTCGAGCGAAGCCAACGCTTGCGGGCTGGCACTGAGCGCCCGGTTCAGCACAATCTCAAGCGGGCCGAGGACCTGATCCAATAGCGCCATCAGAATTTGTAACCGCGATGCACTGCGACGATGCCACCGGTCAGGTTGTAATACTGAGTCCGTTCGAAACCGGCCTCGTTCATCATCGATTGCAGGGTGTCCTGATCGGGATGCATGCGGATCGATTCAGCCAGATAGCGGTAACTTTCGGCATCCCCTGCCACCGCCTGACCCATGCGCGGCAGAATTTCGAACGAATAGGTGTCGTAAATTTTGGACAACAGCGGATTGGCCGGCTTGGAGAATTCCAGTATCAGCAAGCGCCCGCCGGGCTTGAGCACGCGCAGCATGGAGCGCAGCGCCTTGTCCTTGTCACGCACATTGCGCAAGCCGAAGCTGATCGTCATACAGTCGAAGCTGTCGTCTGCAAACGGCAGAGCCTCGGCATCCGCCTGGACACTGCTGGCGACGCCGGCGAAACCGTCGTCTATCATGCGGTCACGCCCGCGTGACAGCATCTCGTAGTTGTAATCGGCCAGGGTAATGCCGCCGCGCGGCCCCAGCTTGGCCGCCATGGCCGCGGCCAGATCACCGGTCCCTGCGGCCAGATCAAGAATCTGATCGTTCTTTTGCACGCAGGCCAGATCGACCGTAAAACGCTTCCACGCCCGATGCACGCCCATCGACATCAGGTCATTCATGACGTCGTAGCGACCAGCCACCGAATCGAACACCTGCGATACGCGACTGGCCTTTTCTTTCCAGTCGACCTCGGCGTAACCGAAATGGGTGGTTTTCTGATTCATCACTGCCCGCTATTACAAAAAGCGTCAGTGTACTGATGTTCCACGGCTTACGGCAGCTTGGGTCGCAACGCCGCCAGCGGCATGACGTTTTCGGATTCAACCCGCGACATGCCCTGCGCGTCAATGCGCTCGAGATAGCGCAGCCACAAGGACTCCTGACGCTCGGCGTAATCGCGCAGCGTGTCCCAGGTGTACAGGCCGGTGTCGTGGCCGTCCGAAAAGATCAGGCGCACCGCGTAGCGCCCGACCGGCTCAATCTTGCGGATCGACACATCCTGCTTGCCCCCAACCAACTGCGGCTCGGACAAGCCGTGGCCCTGGACCTCGGCGGAAGGCGAATACACACGCAGAAACTCGGCATCAAAAATATCCGGGTCACGCTCGCCGAATTCCACCTGCAAACGCCGCCCGGCGTTTTGCAGGCGCAGGGTTTTGGGTACGTTGCTCATGCTGATCCGCTCGCCGCGCTACAAAATGTAGCGCGACAGATCTTCGTCACGGGCCAGTCCGGACAAACGCTCGTCCACATAGGCCATATCGACAACCACACGCTCGCCTTCGCTGTCCGGACCGCGAAACGAAATGTCTTCGAGCAGCCGCTCAAGCAGCGTGTGCAAACGTCGCGCACCGATGTTCTCGGTCTGAGCGTTGACCTCGGTCGCAATCTCGGCGATGCGCCGCACCCCGTCCTCCTGAAAATCCAGGGTGACCCCTTCGGTGCCCATCAACGCCGTGTATTGCGCAGTCAGCGCAAAGTCCGGCTCAGTCAGGATGCGGGTGAAATCATCGGCTGTCAGGGCGTTGAGTTCGACCCGGATCGGCAGGCGGCCCTGCAGTTCTGGAATCAAATCCGAAGGCTTGGCCAGATGGAACGCGCCTGAAGCCACGAACAGCATGTGATCGGTGCGCAGCGTGCCGTACTTGGTGTTGACAGTGCAGCCCTCAACCAACGGCAGCAGGTCACGCTGCACGCCTTCGCGCGACACATCGCCACCAACCACGTCACCGCGCTTGCACACCTTGTCGATCTCATCGATGAACACGATGCCATTCTGTTCCGCGGCTTCCAGTGCGGCGGCCTTGATCTTCTCTTCGTCGAGCAGCTTGGCCGCTTCCTCGTCGATAAGCAGACGCAAACCATCTTTGACCTTGAGCTTGCGTCGACGCGGGCTCTGCTGGCCCATGTTGGAGAACATATTCTGGATTTGACTGGTCATCTCCTCCATGCCCGGCGGCCCCATGATTTCGACCCCGAGCGGGCGGTTGGCCACGTCCAGTTCGATCTCTCGATCATCCAGCTGGCCTTCACGCAGCTTTTTGCGGAACACCTGACGGGTCTTGTCCTGCTCAGACACGTTCTGGCCTTCCGGATTGTGGTCCTGCGCACGCGGCAGCAGCACATCCAGAATGCGCTCTTCGGCAGCCAGTTCAGCCTTGGGCCTGGCCCTGGCCATTTCCTGCTCGCGGACCATCTTGACCGCAGTATCGGCCAGATCCTTAACGATGGAATCGACTTCACGCCCGACATAGCCCACTTCCGTGAACTTGGTCGCTTCAACCTTGATGAACGGCGCGTTGGCCAGGCGTGCCAGACGCCGAGCGATCTCGGTTTTGCCGACCCCGGTGGGACCGATCATCAGGATGTTCTTGGGCGTAATCTCATTGGCCAATGCGTCGTCCAGACGACGCCGGCGCCAGCGATTACGCAGCGCCACGGCAACCGCGCGCTTGGCTTCAGTCTGGCCAATGATGTGCTTGTCCAGTTCCTGCACGATCTCGCGCGGGGTCATCATCGATTCGTCGCGAATCTCACTCATGGCTGCCCTCCGACCGGGCGCCATCAAGCACTTCCACAGTCAGGTTGTTGTTGGTGTAAATGCAGATTTCGCCGGCGATACCCAGCGCTTCGCGCACGACCTTCTCGGCCGGCAGGTCGGTGTTGCGACACAGGGCCAGTGCAGCGGCCTGAGCAAAGCTGCCGCCACTGCCAATCGCCATGACTTCGGTTTCCGGCTCCATCACATCGCCGGTACCGGAAATCATCAATGTGGCTTCGGTGTCGGCCACAATCAGCATGGCTTCCAAACGGCGCAATGCCCGGTCGGTACGCCAGTCCTTGGCCATGTCGACGGCCGCGCGGACCAGATTGCCACTGTGGGCTTCAAGTTTGGCCTCGAAACGTTCGAACAGGGTAAAAGCATCAGCCGTGCCGCCGGCAAAACCGGCCAGCACCTTGTCGTGATAGAGCCGGCGGACCTTGCGCGCATTGCCCTTGATCAACGTATTGCCCAGCGTGACCTGACCATCACCGGCCAGGGCCACCTGGCTGCCGCGTCGTACGCAGCAGATTGTGGTTCCGCGGAATTGCTCCAAAACGCCATCCTGCTAGCAAAGAAGGATGAATGTGAGGGCGGCCGCGGCGGGTTCAAGTCAGCAAGGTTCGCCCCACCGCTGTACGGCCCTCAGCTCTTGCGCCGGGCTCGTGGATGAGCCGCATCGTAAACCCGCGCCAGATGCTGGTAATCCAGCCGGGTATAGATCTGCGTGGTGCTCAGATTGGCGTGCCCGAGCAATTCCTGCACGCCGCGCAGATCGCCGCCGGACTGCAACAGATGACTGGCAAACGAATGGCGCAGCATATGCGGATGCAGGTGCTGGCCCAGGCCCAGGCGCGCACTCCAGGTTTCCAGCCGCTGCTGGATGGCCCGCACGGACAAGCGCGTACCGCGCTTGCTGACAAACAAGGCTGGTTCTGCCGGCTCGGCCAGCTCAGCGCGCAGCGCAAGCCAGTCACGAATTGCCCGCATGGCGGTTTCACCCACCGCAATCATGCGTTCCTTGCCGCCCTTGCCGATGACCTGCCAACTGTTCCCACGCGTGACCGTGACACAGTCCAGTGCAGCCAGTTCAGCCAGACGCAAACCACTGGAGTAAAACAGCTCAAGCACCGCCCGATCGCGCAAGGCCAGTGCATCGTCACGCGGCATGCTGTCGAGAAAATGGCCCAGGCGATCGACTTCCAGCGCCTTGGGCAGAGGCCGGGATTTTTTCGGCGCACGCACCCCATCTGCCGGATTGTGCGCCAGCACGTTCTCGACCACGAGATGATTCATGAAGCTGCGCAGCGCTGACAGCTTGCGCTGTATGGTCGCCGGACTGTGACCGTGGCGATGCTGCTCGGCCAGCCAGCTGCGCACATGGGCCTGATCCCAGGCCGCCGGGTCTACCGCGCTGTGCTTGAGAAATTCTTGCAGATCACGGCGGTAGGCCTTGAGCGTATGCGTTGAATAACGCCGCTCATGGGCCAGATGGTTAATGAAAGCCTCAAGCGTCGCGTTCACCGTGGAATCGCAGTGCCGCTGCACACAGATTGGCGGTCATTTCGAGAAACAACTTGCCCACCTGCGGCGTGAAACGTTGCGCGTCGGTGCTGCCCAGCGCGAGCAAACCCAGACAATCCGCCCGGTCCAATGGCACCAGTGCCACCGATTGCAGTTCGTCGTGCTCGCCGAACATCAGCTCGCGCAGCGGCTCGTCGATGCGATCGCACACCACCTGCCCCTGACGGAAGAAATCCTGCAGCGGCGCGGGCAAGGCATCGCGCTCAAGCGCAATCACGCCATTGTCGCTATCCGTTGGCGTATCAAACAGGGCCACACGCACCGCTTCAACCGCAAATGCGTTGTGCAGCACACTGCTCAAGCCCGCCACGACGCTGGCCAGACTGTCTGCACGAATCAGCGCCTCGGCCAGCTGATTCATGCTTTTGACCCGTTGTTCGTTGTCACGTGCGGTGTGCAGCAGTTCATCCAGGCGCTGATTCAGGCGCTGGTTGTTGTCGCGCAACACCCGAACCTGGCGCTCAATCAGAGACACCGCACCACCACTGCCGTGGCGGATCGGCATTTCGGCCAGCACTTCAGCGTGACGAATAAAGAAATCCGGCGTCCGTGCCAGAAAATCCAGCATGGCCTTCTCTTCGTCCTCGGACGGCGGTACCGGCAATACTTCCGGTCGCGTCATAACTCGATCTCCCCTTCGAAGACCCAGGTCGCCGGGCCCTCCATGAAAACATTCTGGCCTTCGTCCCAGGCGATACGCAATTGCCCGCCCGGCAGATCGACCCGCACTTTGGATTCGGTGTGGCCCCAGGCGCGCTGAATCACGGCGGCGGCACAGGCACCACTGCCACACGCCGGTGTTTCCCCAACACCACGCTCGTATACACGCAAACGCAGATGGTCCGCTGCCACGCGCTCAACAAACCCGACATTGACACCTTCGGGGAAAGCCTCATGGCGCGTCAACGCAGCGCCCCATTGCTGCACAGGCGCTGTCGCCACATCCTCGACCTCAATCACGAAATGCGGATTGCCGACGCTGACCGCACCGCCTCTGACCTCGCCCACAGCGCTGTTGAGTGCGTAGTGCTGTGCCTGCTCGGGCCAGGCCATGGGAATACGTGCCGGTTCAAACTCCGGCTGGGACAACTCGGCGCGCACCCAGTCGCGCTCCAGCAGGGTCAGATTCATGCGCGTGGTGCGGGTTGCCACACTCAGCTCCGAGGCTTGCGACAGCCCACGGCGCGCAACGAAACGCGCCAGGCAACGGGCGCCATTGCCGCACTGTCCCACCTCGCTGCCATCGCAGTTGTAAATGCGATAGCCGAAATCGGCGTTGGCATCAGGTGCCGGATCGACCACCAGAATCTGGTCGCAGCCAACACCCATGCGACGATCGCCCAATTGACGGCATTGTTCAGCCGTCAGACTGAGCGGCGCGCTCACGCCATCGAGCACGACAAAGTCGTTGCCCAGCGCTTGCATTTTGGCGAAGCTGAGTTTCATCCGCGATCCTGGTTTCAATCACGATATTTTCGCATGATTACCGCCCCTATCGAGATTCAACCTGTGATGACTGTGATTCATGGCCGCTGCCACGGCTCAATCCGCGCGGCCAACGCCCACGCCCGATGCCGCCTGACGCCGTGAAGGTGAACGATGTACTGCGCTGGCGCGAGGCCGACCAGGCCTGTGTTGGCGCACTGCTCGGGCAATTCGGACTGAGTCTTGAGCCGGTCGCACTCGGGGCAGACATACCCGGCAGCTACTGGGGGGATGACGAGGCCGGCCTGATCGGCACGCGCGTGATGGTGCGCGCCGACACACCACTGCATTCGTTGCTGCATGAGGCCTGCCACGCCATCTGCATGGGCGCCCAGCGCCGCGCGACCCTGCACACCGACGCCGGCGGCGATGAGGCCGAGGAAAACGCCGTGTGCTACCTGCAGATCGTGCTGGCTGAACGCATTCCCGGCTTCGGCCGCGCGCGCTGCTGTGCGGACATGGACGCCTGGGGATACAGCTTCCGCCTGGGCTCGGCACAACGCTGGTTTGACCACGATGCCGAGGATGCCAAAGCCTGGCTGGCCGCCCGCGACCTGCCTACGGACTGAGGGATTAACGCAGGGTAACCAGCTCTTCCGAGGCGGTCGGGTGAATGGCAATGGTGTCATCCAGATCGCGCTTGCGCGCACCCATTTTTATGGCCACGGCAAAGCCCTGCAGCATTTCGTCGCTGCCGGGGCCAATGCTGTGCAGGCCAACCACGCGCTCGTCTTCACCCACCACCACAAGCTTCACTGCACTTGGCTGTTTGTGCGTCAGCAAGGCGTTGTGCAGGGCCTTGAACTCAGCACTGTAGACCTTGACCTCATCGCCGTAACGCGCGCGTGCATCCGCTTCACTCAGACCGACGGTACCAATGGGCGGATGGCTGAACACCACGGTGGGCACGCAGTCATGGTCGAGCTTGGCCTCACTGCGCCCACCGAACAGGCGATCTGCCAGACGCCGCCCGGCCTGAATCGCGACCGGGGTCAAGGCCGGCGCATCGGTGACATCACCCACCGCATATACCCGCGACTGACTGGTTTGCTGCCATTCATCCACCGCGATATGACCACGCCCATCGAGCGCCACATCCGCACCCTCAAGACCATCCAGATTGGGATGGCGACCGGTTGCCCAGATCAACGCATCGACATCCAGACTGCCGCCATCGGACAACGCAACCCGCACCGCATCTGCCTGCTCGCTCAATGCCTCGGGCACCACATTGACATGCATATGAATGCCGCTGTCACGCATGTACGAGGTCAGCGTTTGCGACAGGATGTCGTCGAAATGGCGCAGCACATGATCACTGCGCACGAGCAGGTGCACTTCGCTGCCCAATGCCCTGAGCACGCCGGCCAGCTCCACCGCAATGTAGCCGCCGCCAACCAGCGCCACACGCTGCGGCCGTTCCGTCAGAGCAAAGAAGCCGTCGGACGTCATGCCCAGTTGCGCGCCCGGAAGATCCGGCACGCTGGGCCTGCCACCGGTGGCGATAAGGACATGCTCTGCCTCCAGTTGCTGGCCTTCGACATCAACTGTATGCGGCGTCAAAAAGCGTGCATGGCCGCGATAGATGTCCACCGCATCCTTGCCAAGGTTGTTTTCGTAGATGCCGTTGAGCCGGCGCAGATAGGCTTCCCGATCGGCAACCAGTTGAGCCCAGTCGTGCTCACGCGCAACCGGGGCAAAGCCATAGCCGGGTGCATCTTCAAGGGCATGGGCGAGCTGTCCGGCATGCCACATCAGTTTTTTAGGCACGCAACCGACATTGACGCAGGTTCCGCCCAGACGGGCTGATTCCACAACCGCCACACGAGCGCCGTACTGTGCGGCACGCCGGGCACTGGCAATGCCCCCACTGCCGCCACCAATCACCAGATAATCGTATTTCATAATTTCATATTTGCTGCGCAATCAGAATGCTAGACTTCAGCCCTTTCCATCCACCGGGGATATTGGCATGGAAGAGGGAGCCAGTAACATTTCGACTTTCGTATTCTGGGGACTGATTGTCGCCGCCGTGGTGTATGCCGTGGTGATCTACAACAATCTGGTCAGTCTGAAGCACGCCGTCTCCAAGGCCTGGAGCAACATCGACGTGCTGCTCAAGCAGCGCCATGATGAACTGCCCAAGCTGGTCGAAACCTGCCGCCAGTACAAGGACTTTGAACAGGAAACCCTGGAAAAGGTCATGCAGGCGCGCGCAGATGCACAAAATGCCCGCCAGCGCGGCGACGTCAAGGGCGTGGGTCAAGCCGAAAACGCCATGCGCCTGGGCCTGGGAAATCTGTTCGCAGTGGCTGAAGCCTATCCGGAACTCAAGGCCGACCAGGCCTTTCAGCAGCTGCAGGGCCGCATCACCGGCCTGGAAAACTCCATTGCCGACCGGCGCGAGTTCTATAACGAAAGCGTCAACCTGAACAATGTGCGGATCGAGCAGTTTCCCGACGTCATCATTGCCCGCATGCTGGGCTTCAAAGAAGCCGAACTGCTGGAGTTCTCGCAAAGCGAAACCGCCGACGTCAACATCCGCTCACTGTTCTCGTCCTAGAGGTTTGTACGCTGGCCGATGAACCTGACGGAGCTGAGCCACCAAGTCCAGCTGCTTGAGCCTGACGAATTCTGGATAACCACCGGTCTGATGACCGTGCTGGCGCTGATTGGCGCGATCATGGCCTGGCTCAAGCTCAGCAAGGCGCGGCAAATACAGGACACGCCCACGTCCAAGATCCGCTCGGCAGCGCAAGGCTATGTTGAGCTGGAAGGCATTGCCCAGATGCTGCCCGGCGAACCGGTGGTCTCGCCGCTCAGCGGCCAGCAATGCTGCTGGTGGAAATATTCCATTGAAAAAAAGCGCTCGACCAACATCAACGGCCGGCGCACCTCACACTGGTCAACCGTAGAAGCGGCCAGCAGCGACGACCTGTTCCAGCTGGTCGATGACACCGGTGATTGCGTGGTCGACCCCGACGGCGCCAAGGTCATTCCCAACCACCGGGTGCGCTGGCGCGGTGGCTCACGGCGCCCGTCGCGCAAACCGGAAAAAAGCCCGATTTTCGGCTTCGGCTCGTACCGCTATACCGAACACATTGTGCGCATCGGCAGCCCGCTATACACGCTGGGCTGGTTTCGCACCCAGGGTGGCCTTGCCCACAGTTTTGATGACCGCCAAGCGGTGCGTGAACTGCTGGCCGAATGGAAAGCAGACCAAGCCCGTCTGCTGCGCGACTTCGACACCAATGGCGATGGCCAGATCGATATGGACGAGTGGGCCGCCGTACGTGCAAAAGCGATCGCCGAAGTGCAGAAACGCCAGCTCGAAACTGCGATCGACCCGGATATCCATATACTGTGCCGCCCGCCGCACCGTCGCCGATTTTTGCTGTCTACCGTGTCCCAGGATGATTTGATCCGGCGGGCGCGCAGGTACACCGCCACCGGCATGATCCTGTTTTTCGGCTGCGGCTCTGCTGCAGTCTGGCTTGCCACGGTGCGTGGCGCCCTCTGAACAAAGAATCCTTATGTCTGAAGTGAACAACCCGTTGCTCGACTGGAATGGCCCGACACCGCCGTGGGATGCCATCCGCCCTGAGCATCTGGAACCGGCTGTTGATCAGGTGATTGCCGATAACCGTGCCCTGATTGAACAGATCACCGAACAAGCCGCGCACGACTGGAATAACACCGTGCGCGCCATGGAAAACGCCGACAACCGGCTGCACAAAGCCTTTCAGCCTGGCGCCCACCTGCATTCGGTATGCAACACGCCCGAATGGCGCGCCTCATATGAAGCCTGCCTGCCCAAACTGACCGCCTACAGCAGTGAAGTGGGCCAGAACGCAGCCCTGTTTCAGGCCTATCGCCAGGTCAGCCAGGACGATGCCCTGGAAGCCGCTCAGCGCAAATTGCTCGACCACGCCCTGCGCGACTTCCGTCTGTCCGGCGTGGCCCTTGAAGATGCCGCCAAGCAACGTTTTCGCGACATACAGCTGCGCATGGCCGAACTCACCAATGCGTTCGAACGCAACCTACTGGATGCCACCGACGCCTGGCAGCACCATGTCACCGACGAAGCCGAACTTGCGGGTCTGCCGGACTCGGCGCGACGCATGGCGGCCAGCAAGGCGCGCGACAAGAATCTGGACGGCTGGCTGTTCGGCCTGGATTTCCCCAGCTTCGATGCCATCATGACCTATGCCGAGAATCGGCAATGGCGGGAAACGCTGTATCGCGCCTACTGCACGCGCGCGTCCGACCAAGGCGCCGAGTCCGGACACGACACGGACAAAAACAACGCGCCGCTGATGAGCGAAATTCTGGCCCTGCGCGCCGAGCAGGCTGAACTGCTGGGCTACAGCAATTACGCCGAACTTTCGCTGGCCAGCAAGATGGCCGAAAGCCCGGCTCAGGTGGAAAGTTTTCTGCTCGATATGGCGGCCAAGGCGCGCCCGGCAGCCGAACGTGAACTGGCCAAACTGAGTGATTTCGCCGCTGAGCTTGACGGCCCCACCGAACTCAAGCCCTGGGATATCGCCTACTACTCGGAAAAGCTCAAGACCCGCCTGTTCGGCCTTGAGGACGAAAACCTCAAGCCCTACTTTGCCCTGCCCAATGTCCTCAAGGGCATGTTCAACGCCGCAGAGAAACTGTTCCGGGTGAACTTTCGCGAACAGCCGATGGCGGTCTGGCACGAGCATGTGCGCGCGTTTGAAGTGCGCAATGAAGCCAACGCCGTTATCGCCTGGTTTTATCTCGACCCCTACGCGCGCGAGCAGAAACGCGGTGGCGCCTGGATGAATGACATGGCCGGGCGCATGCAATCCGACACCGGCACGCAGCTGCCAATCGCCACACTGACCTGCAATTCAGCACCGCCCAGCGATGACCGCCCGGCACTGCTGACGCACGATGATGCGGTTACCCTGTTCCACGAATTCGGCCACGGCCTGCAGCATATGCTCACCCAGGTCGATCACCTGGGCGTCTCCGGCATCAACGGAGTGCCCTGGGATGCGGTTGAACTGCCCAGCCAGTTCATGGAGAACTGGTGCTGGGAGGCAGAGTCACTGCGTGAATTTGCCCATCACCATGAAACCGGCGCCCCCATACCCGCGGACTGGATCGAGCAAGTGCGCGCATCGCGCAGCTTCCACGCCGGCCTTGGCGCCATGCGCCAGATCGAATTCGCCCTGTTTGACCTACGCCTGCACAGCCAAACCAGCGAGTTCCAGGTTGAAGACACCCTGCAAGCCGTGCGCAACCAGGTTGCGATCATCCACCCGCCTGCCTGGAATCGCTTTGCCAACAGCTTTTCGCACATATTTGCCGGCGGCTATGCAGCCGGCTATTACAGCTACAAATGGGCTGAAGTCCTGGCCGCCGACGCATTCGAAGCCTTCCGAGAGAACGGCATCTTTGATGCCCCAACCGGCCTGCGCTTCCGCCAATGCATACTCGAAAGCGGCGGCAGCGAAGATGCGATGGATCTGTTCAAGCGCTTTCGTGGACGCGAGCCCAGCGTGGATGCCTTGCTGCGTCAGGATGGCCTGCTCGAAGCCAGCGCCACTTAAAACCCACCATCCTTGCGACGCCCGGCGATGCAAATCATTTCAAGCCGGGTGCATCAAGGCTGCGCAAGCTTGACCGCAAAACTGTCAGAGACCTGGATGGCCGATGACAAGCGATACATGGATGTACTCGAGCGCGTTTTGAAGTCAAGGTTACGTAGCCCTCAACCAGAAATTTGCTTTACGCCATGAAAATCGCCACCTGGAACGTCAACTCGCTCAAAGTCCGCCTGCCCCATTTGCTCGAATGGCTGGAACAGGAAAAACCTGACGTTGTCGGGCTGCAAGAAACCAAATTGCAGAACGAAAACTTCCCCGCTGAGGCGCTGCGCGAGGCTGGTTACGAGGTGGCCTTTCATGGCCAGAAAACCTACAACGGCGTCGCCCTGATTGCGCGCAGCCAAGTCGAAGACGTGTGGACCGGGCTGTCCGACGGCCAGGCCCGGGTCATCACCGGCACCATCGATGGTATCCGCGTGATCTGCGCCTATGTGGTCAATGGTCAGGCTGTCGGCTCGGAAAAGTTTGCTTACAAACTGTCCTGGCTTGAAGAGCTCAAGGCCCGCCTGAGTGAAGAGCTGCAAGAGCACGAAAAGCTGGTGCTGATGGGCGATTTCAACATTGCCCCGCGCCCCTGCGACACCTACGACCCGGACCACTGGGAAGGGCGAATCCTGTGCTCCGAGCCGGAACGCGCCGCGCTCAACGAACTGCTTGAGATGGGTCTGGTTGATCCGTGGACGCGTTTCGATCATGGCGATGAAGACGCCGCCGACAACAAGGAACGGTTCACCTGGTGGGATTACCGCGCCGCCGGCTTCCGCCGCAATCTCGGCCTGCGCATCGATCACACGCTGATCACCCCGGCCCTGGATGCGCGCTGCACCGACTGCCGCGTCGATCTTGCGCCACGTCGTCTGGAACGGCCGTCAGATCACGCCCCGGTGGTGGTAACGCTGGACTGATTCACTCAGTCCACAGGCACTATGCGCACGTCCTCGCCACGGTAGTCGGCCAAACTTGCGCTGGCGTGCTTGCGAATTTCCACAGGGCGCTCAAACACCGAAGCACCGGCCACCACCACATTCTCACCGAGCACCACAATGACGCGCTTGTGCTTGTTGTTGCCGTGGCCCGGCGACTCGATACGCAAGCCCTGCTCGACCCGCGATCCGTCCAGTAACTCAATGCGGCCATTGACGGTTCCGACCCTGCCCACAATCGTGGCCGCTGTGGCGTGCAGATCACCATTGACCGTGCTGATGTCACCGCCAACGCGCACGCCGCGGTGCAATGTGATGTCACCGTTCACGGTTTCGATCTCATCATCGACCACGCTGCCCGCGCCAACCTGCACCGCGCCGTTGACCGATTCAATCTCTTCGATGTGGCAGCGCTCGCCGATGTCGATGCTGCCATTCACCGATTCGATCGACTCGGCCACACTGGTGTCGCCAAGTTCGATGCGGCCATTGACCGATGACACATCCTCAACCTGGCTGGCGGGCGGCAACGTGATCGCGCGGTTCACTGAACTGCGGTCGTAATCATCGTGTCTGTCGTGGCGGGTCTCGCCCGCATTGACCACCAGTACACAAGAGCACAGCAAGGCACAGGCAGAAACCGCAGCAGCTTTGAAAATCAACGTCATGAGGCGTCCTTAAAGTCAGAATAGCCTGTGTAAATCACATTGCATGCCAACTTGTAAGCCATTGATTTACCAACAAATCACGTCACAGCCGAGGCGCATCGGCGGGCCATTTCACCGATAGTTGGTGAATTTCACCTTGGCGTACGTGGCGGCAGCGGAATCAAGCCGGACACCTTGCGCATGTGCTCGGCATAGGCTGGACGACGCTGCAGACTGCGCTGGTCCATCATCGGGATGCTGACAAACCAGAACATCACGCTCATGGCCACCGCGCCCGGCATCACCCACCACCAGTGTTGTGGCGCCGCAGCCAGACCGAACAGCATCAGCCCCCACCAGAACGCCAGCTCACCAAAATAGTTGGGATGGCGTGACCACGCCCACAGGCCCGAGTTGATAATTCCACCCGGCTCACGCCGGCGCAGATAGGCGTGCAGCTGAAGATCGGCAAACATTTCGATCAGGATCGCGCCCAGCGTCACCGCGAAGGCAAACAGGTCTAGCCAGCCCAGCGGGCCGTGGCCGTAGCGCATTAAGGCGTAGATCGGCAGGCAGCCGAGAAAAACCTGGAGCGTGGGAAACACGTGTATGCCACCCAGATCCGCCAGCCATGCGGCCTTGCCGGCACGCTCGCGCACCATCGGATAGCGCCAATCTTCGTGCGTCATACCCGACCAGTTGACGGTCCAGTTCACGGTCAGGCGTATCCCCCAAAACCAAACCAGCGCCATCACCAGCCACGCTCGACTATCGCTCAGTGCATCCGGGTAGCTGTACATCCAGTACACCGCGAGCAGAGGTGGAATCACACTCCAGTAGGGGTCGTACATGCTGGAATTGTGAAACGCCCGACTGAAACCGAAGATCACCACGGTGGCGAGCAGGTCCGCGGCAAAGGCATCCCAAGGGGCCGGCCAGTCCAACACAAGAACGACCGCCAGCGCAGCCACCACGCACACGACATAGGCCAAACATACGGCCCCCAGATCACGCCGATTGGGCATGGATGTCTCCTCACTCTGATTATTTTAAGGAGATCATCTTACATTTTGCCGATGGCGACGTGCAGCACGCTGCCAGCAAGGCAGCCGCATCCGGACTGTGTAACAACGCTGTGAATTTACGAGAACTGTATTCGGCCGCCGGTCCGGCGCAAAAGCTGAAGAATCAGGCGGCCAGTAGCGTCTGATGCAGCCCGACGATCAGTTCGCGGGCCTCGGGCAGCAGTGCGTACGGCACGTCAAGATAGGTTTGCAGAATGATTTCGACGGTTTCCGCCTGCAATGGCGGCAAGGTTGAGAAAAATTCCTGCACGCGTTGCAAATGAAGCGCCTGACTGTGCTTGTCGATCATCATGCTCATGTCCTGTTAGTCCCTGCAAAGCATGATCAGAAACGCACCGTGAAGAGATTGTGAGTGCAGCGCCACAAGGCTTTCCCGGTGACTTTTTTGCAGGGCCGTGAAAGATAGTCGCAGGGTCGCAGGTCTTATAGGGCTCAACCCCATGCCGCACTTTGCCCACAGGCCTTCCATGCTCAAATCCCTTTCACCGCGCAGCGCACGCATTCTGCTCATAACGCTACTCGGCGCCGTGCTGATTGCCGTTTCACAGCTAGGCCTGCTTGACGGTCTCAGCCTGGAAGCGCTCAAACTGCGTCAGTCCGAAATCAGC
>JBFKEC010000029.1:0-17902 GCA_041619315.1 Oceanococcus sp.
CGCGCGTCCGCAGCAAGAAACGCCCGCAGTGCCGCAATCGCCTGGGCCGAGCCTGCAACGGTGCCGTTGATGCCCTCGTGCGCAACCAGCAAAGTGCCCTTGATGTCATGGGCCTGGCACAGCTGTTCCAGCGCATCGCGCACGGCGGGAGCGTCGGGCAGGGCAACAAACTTGTAAAGGGCGGCGATGACGACAGCAGACATGACAACTCGAAGCGACAGGGGCTTTCATTGTAACGGTCACGCCCGCGCTACACTTCGCTTATGAGTCGAGATATCGCTGCTATTCTCAGTCGCCAGCGCCTGTTCCAGGATTTAAGTGGCCGTTTACTCGGCAAGCTGGCCGTTACCGCCGAACTGGTCGATCTGCGCGGAGGCGGTGTGCTGTTTGATGTCGGCAGCCCTCCGGATGCGCTGTACGTGGTGGTCACCGGCCGCTTGCGTTGCGATCTGGGCGCTGGTCGATTCTCCGAACTGGGTGCCAATGAATCGGTGGGCGAGCTTGGCGTGCTGGCCGATGAGCCCCAGCTATATCGCGTGACCGCATTGCGCGACAGTCAACTGATACGCATACAGCGCGATGCCCTGCTGCGCACATTGATGCGACACCCGGAATCCCTGTTGCGTCTGGGCCGGGTGGAGTTCCAGCGTCTGCGCCGTCATGGCACGGCCGAGTCGGAGCATCAACGCGGGCGAATTTCCAGCCTGACCATACTCGAGACCCGGCCCGGCCGAGGGGGGCGTGAAGCGGTGCGTCGCATGGCCGACGCCCTGCGCCACTATGGCAGCGTCCGGGTGATCGACGAGAACGCCGTGGACGCCGCTCTGGGGCCGGGCACCGCAGCCATGCCGTATGCGCGCAACCAGGACAATCGTGCTTTGGTCCACTGGCTGAATGACACTGAAGCTGAGGAAGATTTCCTGATCTATACCTCGGTGAAGAATGCCTCGGCCTGGTGGCGCCGTTGCTTGCGTCAGGCCGATCATGTGCTGCTGGCGGCTGACGTTGAGGACACGCCGAAGGATGTCGAGCTGCTCGAGGAAGTGCGCGGCCAACAGTTGCAGGTGCCGGTCAGCATGCTGCTGCGGCGCGGGCCACGGGCGCTGCGCGGTAACCCGATCGCGTGGCAAGGCTGTGGCGAAATAGACGGCCAGTTCTTCTGGCGCAGCGGCGATGGCGAAGACATTGTGCGGGTGGCGCGCCAGCTGACCTGTCAGGCCAACGGTCTGGTGCTTGGCGGCGGTGGCGCGCGTGGCTTTGCCCATATCGGGCTGATCCGCGCCCTGGACGAACTCGGCATCCCTATCGATCTGTATGGCGGGTCGAGCATGGGCGCGTTGATTGCGGCCTTGCGGGCCAGCGGTCTGGGCGCCGTGGAGATCGTGCGCGAGATGCGCGCCTGCTTTGTTGAGCACAATTATCTCAACGACTACACCTTGCCGCGCGTTTCCCTGATTCGCGGGCAACGTTTTTTGCGCCGCATGCATGAGGTGTTTGGCGACCAGCGCATTGAAGATCTCCCGGTGCCATTCTTTTGTGTCAGCACCAACCTGACACGCGGCACCTGCGAGGTGCATCGCAGTGGCGCGCTGGCAACCTGGATTGCCACCAGTATGGCGGTGCCGGGGATTGCGCCACCGGTGGCCTGGCGCGGCGACTTTCTGGCCGACGGTGCGGTGATCAATTCCTTGCCCACCGACGTCATGCGTGACATGGGGCGCGGTCCGGTGATTGGCTCCAGCGTCAGCACCGAGGGTATGATTTCAGCGCCGGGCATTGAGGGGCCGGACCCTGCAGCACTGCTCAACTGGACGTCCGAAGCGGACAAGCCCAGCTTGCTCGACATTCTGTTCCGCACAGCCACCCTGACCAGTGAAAGTGGCAACGCGCGGCGCGCCGAGCTGGCCGATGTGTACTTCCGCATGCCGGTTTCGCACATCGGCATGTTTCACTGGGATGCGATCGACAGCGTGGTCCGCGCGGGCTATGAATTTGCCATGCAGACCCTGCCGCAATGGCGCGAAGAATTGATGCGCACGCACCAGTGGGGTGGAACGGATCGCGCCGCAGACACACTAAAGGCTCTCTGACCAGGAATTCATTGCAATGCCACAACGCGTTTTCGCCGTGTTCAGCTCGTTCATTCTGTTTGCCGGATTTGCCGCGCATGCGGCCAGTGCTTCACCAGACGACTGGCAGTTGCCGCGCCTGGACAGCGATGAACAGGTCGCTCTGAGTACGCTGCGTGGTGAGGTGGTGCTGCTGGATTTCTGGGCGTCGTGGTGTGTGCCATGTCGCGGTTCCATGGCGGCCCTGCAGAAGCTGCAGCAGGAGTATGCCGGTCGGCGCGTGCGCATCCTGCCCATATCGGTGGATGCGGATGCCGGCGATGCGCGCGAATTTCTTGCTCGCTACGGGCGCGGCTTGCGCAGTCTGCATGACCCCGATGGTGAAGTGGCCGAGGCTTACGATCTGCTCGGCATGCCCAGTTCGTTCGTGATCGGCCCCACGGGTCAGGTACTGCTACGCCATGAAGGCTACCGCGCCGGTGATGAAGAGAGCTGGCGTGCTGCCATCAACAAGGCGCTGCAGGCGCACTGAGCGCCTGCAGCAAGCACTTCGATCAGGCGCTGGCCATTTCTTCGATTTTCATCTTCCAGATTTTAGGGCCGGTCTGATGCACCGATTCACCCTTGCTGTCGACCGCCACGGTGACCGGCATATCGGTCACTTCGAACTCGTAAATGGCTTCCATGCCAAGCTCTTCGAACGCCACCACTTTTGAGGCGGTGATCGCCTTGGAAACCAGATAGGCCGAGCCACCGACAGCCATCAGATAGACCGCCTGGTGTTTCTTGATCGCCTCGATGGCGGCCGGGCCACGTTCGGCTTTGCCGACCATGCCGATCAGTCCGGTTTTTTCCAGAACATAATCGGTGAATTTGTCCATCCGCGTGGCGGTGGTTGGACCAGCAGGACCCACCACTTCTTCACGTACCGGGTCGACCGGGCCGACGTAGTAGATGAACTTGCCGGCCAGATCCACCGGCAGTTTCTCGCCGGATTTTAGAATCTCGGTCATCTTCTTGTGGGCAGCGTCACGGCCGGTGTACATCTTGCCCGAGAGCAGCACGGTTTCACCCGGCTTCCAGGTCTTGATGTCGTCACGGGTGACAGTGTCCAGATTGACCTTGCGTGCTGAATCGCCGGCCGACCAGGTGATCTGTGGCCAGTCGTCCAGCGACGGCGGTGTCTGCAGCGCCGGGCCGGAGCCATCGAGCACGAAGTGGGCATGACGCGTGGCCGCACAGTTCGGAATCATGGCGACCGGCAGATTGGCTGCGTGGGTCGGATAGTCCTTGATTTTGATATCGAGCACGGTGGTCAACCCACCCAGGCCCTGTGCGCCGATGCCCAGGGCATTGACCGCATCCATGATTTCCAGGCGCAGTTCCTCTGCGCGATTGCTCGGGCCGCGTTCACGCAGATCCTGAATATCGATCGGATCCATCAGCGCTTCCTTGGCCATGACCATGGCCTTTTCGGCGGTGCCGCCAATGCCGATGCCGAGCATACCCGGTGGGCACCAGCCGGCGCCCATGGTCGGCACCGTTTTGACCACCCAGTCGACGATGGAATCGGACGGGTTGAGCATGACGAATTTGGTTTTGGCTTCCGAGCCGCCGCCCTTGGCCGCAACCTGAACATCCACGCTGTCGCCTTCGACCACTTCCATGTGGATCACTGCCGGCGTGTTGTCGCGGGTGTTCTGACGCTTGCCAGCCGGGTCGGCGAGTATCGATGCGCGCAGTACGTTGTCGGGGTGGGTGTAGGCCCGGCGGACCCCTTCGTTGACCATGTCGGCCACCGACATCTGCGCATCCCATTGCACGTTCATGCCGATCTTCAGAAACACCGTGACAATTCCGGTGTCCTGGCAAATCGGGCGCTTGCCCTCGGCACACATGCGTGAATTGATCAGGATCTGGGCCATCGCATCCTTGGCCGCCGGGTTCTCCTCCTTGAGGTAGGCCTCATGCACACCCTGTATGAAATCTACCGGGTGGTAATAGGAGATGAACTGCAGTGCGTCAGCGACGCTGTCGATGAAATCAGATTGACGGATCAGGCTCATGCGGGGCTCGGCCGGTGAAAACAGCCGCATATTGTAGCGTGGCTTACGCCCGGTCGGCGTGTGCTCAAACCTGGCAGGTCTGTTCCTGCGGCATGGCTGCGTTCGCCTGCGTGGTCCAGCCCGGGGGATTCTTGAGTGCGCTTTCGGCCCAGCCCTGGGTGGTTTGGGCGATCGCATTGCGGCTGTCGCCACAGGGCAGCGCCGGCCCAAATATCACTTCGACGTGCGGCTGCTCCTCGGCCAGCATGGCCCACAGATTGCCGACCAGGGTTTGATCGTCGACGTAGGGCGCACAGGTTTCACGGTAGCGCAGTGCAAACGGCAGCACCGGCGTCTGGGTGGCGATGGCGCCGGCAAACAGACGTGGCTGGAAGCGCCGTACACCCGGGCCGCGGGTGGTTGTGCCTTCCGGGAACACCACCACGCAACGCTGCTCAGCCAGCCGCGCCGCAATATCCTGATTGAGATGCTGGGTGCCATGGCCGCCGCGTTCAATGAACAAGGTGTCGGCGCTGCGTGACATCCAGCCGACCAGCGGCCACTGCGCCACTTCCGCCTTGGACACGAAAATCACCGGCTTGAGCGCGGCGAGTACCGCAATGTCCAGCCACGACTGATGATTGCCGGCGACCAGCGCAGGGCTGGTGACGCGCGAACCGTGGCTGATCACACGCAGGTTGAGAATGTTCAGCAGGCCACGAAACCAGCGTTGCGCCCACACTTCCGGTCGCGCACTGTGGCGCGCCAGCAGGGCGAAAAACAGGCCAACCAGCGTATGCAGTATCAGGCGAAGCAGGCGGGCAATGCGGCGTAGCGAACGAATCAAGATCTCAGCGGGACGTTTCCGAGGAATCGCTTAGCATAACGCGGATGCAGCTCACGCAGATTCAGCAGCATGAACACATCGGCACAATGGAACTCGGTGTCCCAGTAGGGCTCGCCACAGGCGCGGGCACCCAGGCTGACATAGGCCTTGAGCAAAGGCGGCATGCGCGTGCGTTCAAAGCTGACACTGCGCTCCGGCAAGGGGTTGCTCGGTGATACACGCAGATCCGGTGCGCTCATATAGCGATTGCGGATTTCCTGCATGATGCGGTGGGCGCCATCCAGGTCGTCCAGCGGCACACTGGCGCAACCGAACAGGTAGTCGATGGCGTTGTTGGCGACATAGTCCGCCAGCCCCGACCACAGCACGGCGATGGTCGTGCCGTTGCGGTAGTCGGCGTGTACGCAGGTACGGCCGACTTCCAGTTTGCGCCCCTGCAGGCGCACGATGCCATCGATATCGAATTCATGCGCAGAGTAGAAATGGCCGGCGCGCGCGGCACCCTCACAGGTCAGCAGGCGGGTGCAGGCCACGATCTGGTTGTGCGCGTTGCGTACGATCAGATGCTCGCAATACGGATCGAGTTCGTCCTGATCGAGCAGATCGGCACCGCCGTCAATCTGGGCGCCCATTTCCTCGGCAAAAATCTGGTACCGCAGCTTTTGCGATTCACGCACCTCATCGGCGGTCTGGGCCAGTGCGCAGCTGAATCGCGGCAGGACATCTTCGGCAACAACGGCCATAGGTCAGCCTCAAATTCACGAATTTGCGGCAGTTTGGGCAGTGCATGTTGAAGTTTGGTGACGCTGGTGTGACCGCTATATGACGCGGCTGCGTGTGTCAGTGGCCGGGCCGTCCGGGAATGTCATTTTTCAGTTTGAACACCTGATACGGCGCATGTTTTGCAACATTTGACGGCGGCAGGCCTATGATCTGGTGCAGGCTGCTGGCGGTCACATAAAGGTCAGCATTGGGGCCAAAGCTGAATCCGTCGGGCCAGCGCAGGCGCGGGTCGCGAATCAGGGTGGACAACTCGCCACGCGCAGTCATGCGCAGGATCGCCGAATGCTCGGGATCGGAGATGTAGATGTTACCGGCGCTGTCACTGGTCAGGCCATCGCTCATGGTTTTCAGACCAACCCGTTGGATGCGCCGTTTGAGCACCTCAGGGGAGAGATCGGGATCGCGCAGCAGGGCGCTGGCCACGCGGTACATATAGTTGTTGGTGACCGCGGAGAAGTACAGCCAGGTGCCGTCAGGACTGAGCGCGATGGAATCGACGCCGGGACGAATCGTGACCAGGCCGAAGGCCTGCATCGGGCGGCCTTGCACCACTGGCAGATAATGCTCGGCATCCACACTTTCGTGGTCGCTGATGACCCGGCGGGCCTGCTGCGTGGCCACGTCGTAAACCAATATGGCGGGATTGCGTGCGAAAAAGCTGGCGTCGGCAATGTAAATGGTCTGGCCGTCCGGACTGACCTGAAAATCATTCAGATGTGAGCCCAGTCCGACCAGTTCACGCCCGAAGGTGTAGCTGTGGACGAGGTCACCGCTGTTGAGATCGAAGGCCAGCAGCCGCCCGGGCTTGAGACCATGCTTGCCGTTGTCCAGCGCCCACAGGCGCTGCTGCGCATCGATGCGTATCGACAGCACTTCGTGCAGCGCGTGTGCATCGCTGCCGCCAGGCTGCATCGCGGCACTGGGCCAGGGGCGGGTGCTGCCATCAACCCATTCGACCAGATTGACCGGTGGGCGGGCTTCCGGATGGAGTGTGAAGAACACCCGCTCATCTGCGCTGACCGCGATGTTGCCCGGCGGATAATCGAGATTGGCAACGACCTCAAGGCGCTGGCTTTCCCACACCGGTTCGGCCGTGCGATCGGGAAATGCGCCGCCGCCGCCATAGACGGCATGCAGCATCAGTGCGCAAGACATCACGACCAGCGTGGGCAGGATCAGCCAGCGTAACCAGCGCCGGCGAGGCCTCGGCTTGGGTTTGGCGGCCGGAGCAGATGCCTTGGGACTCATTCTTCCTCGTCGTTCGAGGTCACCCAGGCCTGATGCACCGGCGCGATGCTGTTGAGCATGAGGCAGAACAATTCGGCGGTTTTGGCCGCATCGTAGCGTGCCGAGTGCGCCTGTTTGGGATCCCACTCGATGTTTGCGGTTTCGATCGCGCGGGCCAGTACGGTCTGACCCAGAGTCGCACCGGCCAGGGTGGCAGTGTCAAAAACCGAGAACGGATGAAACGGATTGCGCTTGATCCCGCAGCGGGCCACCGCCGCATTTACGAAACCCAGATCAAAGTGGGCGTTGTGGCCGACCAAAATGGCACGTTTGCAGTCGTAGCGGCGGATCGCCTTGCGCACCACCTGGAAACTGCGGCCCAGTGCGTTCTGCTCGGTTTCCGCAGCGCGCAAGGGTGAAAACGGCTTGATGCCGGTCACTTCCAGTGCCGCGTCCTCGATGTTGGCGCCGGCGAAAGGCTGCACATGGAAGTTCACCGCCTCGCCGGGTGACAACTGGCCGTTGAGATCAATGTCCACGGTGTGGGCGGCGATTTCCAGCAACGCATCGGTGGCGCAGTTGAAGCCGCCGGTCTCTACGTCAACCACAACCGGCAGAAAGCCGCGAAAGCGATTCTTCATCAAGGCCGCGCGGGCTGCGTCCTGCGGGTCAATAATCGGTTCGTCGCTCATCCGCGGCTCGCAACAAAGGGGAGGGACTGTTCGGCCAGCATGGGCACCACTTCACCGCCTGACAAGGGATAACTCGCTGGAATCTGCTGCGTGCGGCGTTCCAGGGTCAGTGTGGCGGTATTGCGGGGCAGGCCGTAGAAGTCCGGCCCATAGTGACTGGCAAACGCTTCCAGCCGGTCAAGTTTGCCGGCGGCGTCAAAACTGTCGGCGTACAGCTCCATCGCGGTCGCTGCGGAGAACATGCCGGCGCAACCACAATCACTCTCTTTGGCATCGCGGCGGTGCGGCGCGCTGTCGGTGCCGAGGAAAAAGCACGACTGGTCGCTCATGGCCGCATCGGCCACCGCCTCGCGATGGGCTTCGGCCTTGAGTATCGGTAGGCACCAGGCGTGCGGGCGCAGGCCTCCACGGAACAGTTCGTTGCGGTTGAAGCGGATGTGCTGTGGGGTCACGGTCGCCGCGGTGTGGGCGCCGGCGCCGCTGACAAATTCCACCGCCTGCTGGGTGGTGATGTGTTCAAGAACGATTTTCAGGTCGGGCAGGCTGTCGCGTATGGGTTTGAGTATGCGCTCGATGAACACCGCTTCCCGGTCAAAGATATCGACATCGCTATCGGTCACTTCACCGTGGACCTGAAAGACCAGACCGCAATCGCTCATGGCTTTGAGGCTTTCGCGGATGTTGCGGATGTCGGTGACGCCGGCATCAGAATTGGTCGTCGCGCCGGCCGGGTAGAGTTTGAAACCGTGCACGAACCCACTGGCCGCCGCGGCTTCGACAACTTCGGGAGTGGTGTTGTCGGTCAGGTACATGCTCATCAGCGGCTCGAAGCTCAAGCCGGCTGGCACGGCATCGAGAATGCGCTGGCGATACGCGGCGGCAAGCTCGACCGTGGTTACCGGTGGCTTGAGATTGGGCATGACGATGGCGCGCGCAAACTGCCGTGCGGTGTGGGCCACGGTGTCTGCCAGCGCCTCTCCATCGCGTAGATGAAGGTGCCAGTCGTCGGGGGTTGTGATCGTAAGTGCTGTCATTTTATGTCGAGGCTGGGCCGTAAAGACCATGTGTTTGCAGACGCGCTCAGGTACGTCCGTGTATCGCTTGTCATCGGCCATCCGGGCCTCTGACAGTCCGCAAACACATGCTCTTTACGACCTTTTAAGCGTTGCAGGGTGCCAGAAAAAACAGATCGTGGCAGGTCAAGAGTCCATTCACCTCATTGCCACTGTGTTTGGCCGGCACTCGGTATGTCGGTAGGAAGGTTTTGTCACAAGCTGTTCAGAACTGTCAGAGGCCGGGATGGCCGATGACAAGCGATACATGGATGTACTCGAGCGGGTGCTGAACAGCTTGTGACAAAGCCATGCACGGGAAAGAACAATGAGAACCGGCCTGCCACCCGTTATAATCGCCGCCCGCGTCAAACTCCGCAAACACTATGTCCGACATCAAAAAGGTCGTCCTCGCTTATTCCGGTGGTCTTGATACCTCCGTCATCCTCAAATGGCTGCAGGACCAGTATCAGTGTGAAGTGGTGACGTTCACCGCTGATCTGGGGCAGGGCGAAGAGGTCGAAGAAGTTCGCCCCAAGGCTGAAAGCCTGGGCGTGAAAGATATTTTCATCCGCGATTTGCGCGAAGAATTTGTGCGCGATTTCGTGTTCCCGATGTTCCGCGCCAACGCCATTTACGAAGGCGAATATCTGCTGGGTACCTCGATTGCGCGGCCGTGCATCGCCCGCAACATGATCGAAATTGCGCGTGAAGTGGGCGCCGATGCGATCGCCCACGGCGCAACCGGCAAGGGCAATGACCAGGTCCGTTTTGAACTGGGCGCCTATGGTTTGATGCCTGAGATCAAGGTCATTGCGCCGTGGCGTGAGTGGGATCTGAACTCGCGTGAAAAGCTGCTGGCATATGCCGATCAGCATGGCATTCCGATCACCAAGAAGAAGGATGGCAGTTCGCCCTACTCGATGGATGCCAATTGCCTGCATATCTCCTATGAAGGCGAAGAGCTGGAAGATCCGTGGATGGCACCCAAGGATGGTATGTGGCGCTGGACCACAAGTCCGCAGGATGCGCCGGATACGCCGGAAGAAATCACCATCGGGTTTGAAAAAGGTGACGCTGTTTCGATCAACGGTCAGGCTTTAAGCCCGTTCGAATTGCTGGACGCGCTCAATGCCTTGGGCGGCAAGCATGGCATCGGGCGTCTGGACATCGTCGAAAACCGCTATGTCGGGATCAAATCACGCGGGTGTTATGAAACGCCGGGTGGCACCATTTTGCTGCGTGCCCATCGCGCGATGGAATCGATCACTCTGGATCGCGAAGCGGCCCATCTCAAAGATGAGCTGATGCCCAAGTACGCCAAGATGATCTACAACGGCTACTGGTACAGCCCGGAGCGCGAAGCCATGCAGGCGGCGATTGATCACACCCAGCGGACGGTCAACGGTGAAGTGCGCCTGCAGCTGTACAAGGGCAATGTGCTGACCCTGGGGCGTCGCTCGCCCAGCGACAGTCTGTTTGATGAGTCCATCGCGACCTTCGAAGATGACAAGGGTGCTTACAATCAGCGTGATGCCGAGGGCTTCATCAAGCTCAATGCCTTGCGCCTGAAACTCGGCAAAAAATAGCCTGAACCGCGGATGAGACGGGCGTGCCCGTCTCATCCGGATGCACCACGTCAGGTGCGTGCGGTTAAGGCAAAACTATGGCCATCACACAGGGAGACGGTGATTGCCATGGTTCGTTCCGCGTGCGGCGTTGTGCCGCTGATCTTGTTGTTTGCCCCGCTGGTTGTGGCCCAGGATGCGCCCGCCGCGCCATCCAAGCGTGCCACCCAACTGGAAGAAATCGTTGTCACGGCGCAGAAGAAGAAAGAACTGCTGCAGGACACGCCGATTTCCATGGCCGCCTTCACCGACGAGTCGCTGGAAAAGATGGGGGTCGAGAATCTGGGCGACGTCGCCGGTTTTGTGCCCAATGTCGATATCACGCCGTTTCCCAACAGCCGCAGTTCGCTGGTGGTGTTCATGCGCGGGGTGGGCAACAACGACAGCCAGACCACCCAGGACCCGGCCGTGGGGGTATACATCGATGGGGTCTATCTGGGGCGCACCGTTGGCCTGACCAGCGAGGTCGCGGATTTGGCCCGGGTGGAAGTGCTGCGCGGGCCGCAAGGCACGTTGTACGGGCGCAATACCACCGGTGGTGCGATCAACATGATCACGGCAAAGCCGAACGGAGAGTTCGGCATGCGCCAGGTGATTGGCGCCGGCAACCGTGGTCATCTGTTGCTCAAAAGCCGGCTGGACACGCCGATGTGGCACGATCTGGCGGCACGGCTCAGCCTCATCAGTAGCGCCCGCGATGGTCTGGTCAATAACCTCGATGAGGGGCCGGATTTTGCCGAGCAAGACAAGCGCGGCGCGCGTGTTTCGCTGAGCTGGAACCCCGACCCCGCGCTTACGCTCGACTATGCCTGGGACACCTCAAGGGATCGCGGTCCGCAGCAGTTCTATCAGGTGCTGCGCATCAACGAGGACAACGCCAATGCGGCGCTGGCCACCCAGGCCTTGCTCCAGCAGCAGGTCGATGAAATCAGCAGTGGCGGCCTGACCCCGCCCCAGGACTTGGTCAATGCGCTGGCCGGTATTGTGGTGGTCAACGGTACGCTGGTGCCGCAGTTTCGCGAGCGGGCCAGTGAATCCCGTCTCGACAATGGGCAGTGGTTCATCCCGGTCGAGGATTCGCTGACCGAAGTGTCCGGCCATACCCTGACCGCGGCATGGAACACCGGCGTGGGCGAATTCAAATCAATTTCGGCCTGGCGCGAACTGGATGAGTCGGTGGTTCAGGACTATGGCGCCGGGGTCGAATGGTTTGATGTGGCGATTCAGATCGATCACCAGCAGCTCAGTCAGGAACTGCAATGGCTGGGCAGCAACGGCAAAAATATCGACTTTGTCAGTGGTCTGTACTTCTTCGAAGAAGACGGGGTCGAACACGAGGTCGATGTGATTGCCGGCAGTGAAGCGGAAAATCGCACGATCTGGTCGAACAATCGGGCGTATGCCGCTTACGGGCAGCTGACCTGGACGCCGCATTCGCTGCATCGTCTGGACGTAACGCTGGGCGGACGTTACACCGTGGATGAACGCGAGGCCCGTAAGACCAGCATCAATTTTGAAGAGTCCCCTGACAACACCCAGTTCGGCGCTGAGCGCTGGAGCAATTTCACCCCCAGCGTGACGCTCAACTGGCGCTGGAGCGACACGCTCTCGACCTGGATCAAGGGCGTGACCGGGTACAAGTCTGGCGGTTTCAACGTGCGCAGCACCGAACAGAATTTTCTGCCGCCGTATGACGAGGAGCAGATGGTGTCGTACGAATTCGGCTTTAAATCAAACTGGTGGGCCAATCGCTTGCAGCTCAATGGCGCGGCGTTCTACAGCGACTATGAAGACATGCAGATTCAGCAGATTCTCGACAACTCCAAGATCTTTCTCACCGACGTGTTCAATGCCGGTGAGTCGCGTGTGGCCGGGTTTGAACTGGACCTGGTTGCGGTCCCGCTGGCCGGGCTGAATGTGGCGCTGTCCTATGGCTATACCGATGCTGAATTCACCCGCGTGATCGACAGCAACCCGGATTCCGACAGTTTCGGTCAGGACATCAGTGGTATTTACACCATGCCCTACGCGCCAGAGCAAACCTGGAGCGCAACCATCGACTACCAGTTCCCACGCTGGCTACCGTTTGCCGAGCTCTCGGCCTGGCTCAGCTACCGCTGGCGTGACGAGCGCTACGGCACCGCAAGCAATCCCGATATGGAGGGCTTTCGCCTCGATCAATTCGGTTTGCTGGATGCCCGCCTGAGCCTGACCGATATGCAGGCCTTCGATCTGGATATCGACTTGTCTTTGTGGGGCCGCAACCTGATCGATGAGGAATATCTGGTCCACGGCATCAGCCAAAGCTACTTCCATGCTGGTACATTCGGCGAGCCGCGAACCTATGGCCTGGAGCTTTCGGTCGCGTTTTGAGTTGTACTGGAGTGGAGCTATACCCATGGATTTGACCGATCTTCAGGCCCGCCTTGGTGGCGCCGACCTGAGTGCGTTGCAGGCCTTGAACGAGCAAGATGCCGCGCGCTTGAGCGTGCTGATCGAGCATGCTTGCGAGCACCAGTCTGAGACCCTGAAGCAGGCCTCAGAGCAGGCCCTAAAACACATCCCGGCCTTGCTACGGCCGGCTGTTCGCAAGTTGCTGTTCTGATGTCGGAACTTCTGCAACAAGCCGAGCTGGAAAAGCTCGCAGTGACCCTGGATGCGCCGTTGTCCCAGTTGGCATTTCTTGGTGCCTACGAGGTGGAAACCTTGCGCGCGCTGCGCAACAGCGTGTCGGCCGCGTTGTTTGATCGCCAGGTCAAGCGCTTTCAACGCCTCGCCGACAGCACCAAATTGCTGCCCAACAAACTGGTCGCGATGATTACCGTCAAGGTGATACCGCCGATGCTGTCGGCCCAGATCACCGGTCTGCTTGAGCCGGACGATGCGGTGGATCTGGCCAGCCGGCTGGATGTGGAATATCTGGCCGACGTGTGTGTCGCCATGGACCCGCGCCGCGCCGCAGCGGTGCTGTGCGCCATGCCCAGCACTACAGTGGTCGAGGTGGCGATGGAAATGCAGCGGCGGCGGGCTTTCATGCCGATGGCGCGTTTCGTCGATGCTTTAACCGACGAGCAGATATCCGCAGTGGCCCAGCGCATGAGCGCCGAGGGCTTGCTACACGTGGGCTTTTTCGTCGAGTCACAAGCGCGCCTGAGCCAGTTGATCGGTCTGCTTGATGAGGAACAGCTGAGCGCAACCATGCCGGCTGCTGCGGCCGATCAGGGCGCAATGTGGCCGCAGGCACTGAGCATGGTCGAGCGTGTCGACCAGACCCAGCGTGCGCGCCTGAGCAATGTGCTGTCGTCGGTGT
Source organism: Oceanococcus sp. (assembly GCA_041619315.1). Classification (GTDB taxonomy): domain Bacteria; phylum Pseudomonadota; class Gammaproteobacteria; order Nevskiales; family Oceanococcaceae; genus Oceanococcus. Next base: position 13,654 of record JBFKEC010000029.1, read on the forward strand.
CCCCCGATGTGCTCGACAGCCTGACGCGGGCGCTGTTCGAGCAGGAGCTGTGGCGTGAAGCCCTGCCCATGCTCGAAGCCATGGACGATGCCGCTCAGGAAATTGTGGTCGCCGCACTGGCCAGCCATGCTGACCAGGCGGGCCAACCCGACCATCTGGAATCCTTTGCGCAAAGCCTCAGCGAGCGCTTGCAGCGCAAAATCCAGATCGCCTTGGGTCGAGTCTGAGCCGAAAACCGGGCGTAAGGCTCAGCTCTCCTGTTGCAAGTGCACGTCCATTTGCGGGAACGGAATGCCAATGCCGGCTTCATCAAAGCGCAATTTGATGCGTTCGATCAGATCGCTGCGGGTCTGCCAGAAGTCCGGCGTATTGACCCAGGTGCGGAAGCTGATGATCACTGCGGAATCGGCCAGTTCGGTCACGCCCAGCCAGGGCGGGGGATCCTTGAGCACACGCTCGTCACTCTCGGCGATGTTTTGCAGGATGTCCTTGGCCTTGCGAAAGTCGGAGTCATAGCTGATGCCGACCGGCAAATCGATGCGCCGGGTCGGGCGGATCGAGAAATTGGTGATGTTGCCGCCCCAGATCGCATGGTTGGGTACGGTGATTTCCTGGTTGTTGGGGGTTTTCATAACCGTCGCAACAATCTTGATCTGCTCGATGGTGCCGGACACGCCGCCAGCCTCGACAAAATCACCGACCCGAAACGGGCGGAACATGATCAGCATGACCCCAGCGGCGAAGGATGACAGCTGATCCTTGAGGCTCAGGCCAATCGCGACACCTGCGCCACCAAGCAAGGCTGCGGCTGACGTGGTGCTGACCCCAAGCTCACCCAGGGCCGCAATCACCACCACAGCCATGATCAGGCCATAGGCGACATTGCCGAGGAAACCGGCCAGCGTGGGGTCGGCCTTGCCGCGCAACAGGGCTTTCTTGATTGCGGTGACCGCAATCTTGGCAATCCAGCGCCCGATGATGAAGGTCGCGAGTGCGGCGAGCAGTTTCAGGCCCATGGTCTGGGCCGCTGTGATCAGGTTTGAGATCAATTCCGGATTGAGCAGGTTTTCCATAGCGTTCCTTGATTATCGGGAGGGTGGGGTGACGCGCAGCACTTCGCGTGCATGGGTCATGCCGGTCAAAACTTTGTGCAAACCTGCTTCACGCAGGCTCAGCGCACCGCTATTGCGGGCACTGTGGCGGAGTTGGTCGAGATCGGTATTGTTGCCGATCAGGTCGCGAAATTCTGCTGAAATTTCGACCAGTTCGTACAGGCCGACACGGCCAAGGTAACCGGTGGCGCGACACTCCAGGCAGCCTTTGGCGGCCATCACCTCGGCCGGCACCGGGCGGTTGTCGCCCGCCAGAGCGCGCCACTCGATCTCATCAACTGCTGCGGGTGCCTTGCAGTGCGGGCACAGCTGGCGCGCCAGACGCTGGGCCATCACACCCAGCAGGGTGGCGCGCAGCAGGTATGGGGGAATGCCCAGATCAAGCAGGCGGGTAATCGCTGCGGCGGCGTCGTTGGTGTGCAGGGTGCTGAGTACCAGATGCCCGGTCAGGGCGGCCTGAACAGCCACTTCGGCGGTTTCCAGGTCGCGAATCTCGCCGACCATGATGATATCCGGGTCCTGACGCAGTACGGTGCGCACGCCACTGGCAAAGCCCAGGTCTATGGCCGGATTGACCTGCATCTGGTTGAACTGCGGTTCGACCAGCTCGATCGGATCCTCAATGGTCGATACATTGACCTCTTCGGTCGCGAGCTGGCGCAGGGTCGAATACAGGGTGGTGGTTTTGCCCGAACCGGTCGGGCCGGTGACCAGAACAATGCCGTAAGGCTGGCTGGTGAGATGCTGCCAGGTCTCGATCTGGGCTTGGTTCAACCCCAGGGCGTCATAGTTCTTGAGCAGGGAATCCGGGTCGAACACGCGCAGCACCAGCTTTTCCCCAAACGCGGTGGGCATGGACGACAAGCGGAGTTCGATTTCCTGACCGTCCGGGCTGCGGGTCTTGATGCGGCCATCCTGGGGGCGGCGCTTTTCAGCCAGATCCAGGCGGGCCAGCGCCTTGAGCCGTGCGGTCACCGCCGAGGCGACCCGGGGCGGCATCTGAAACACCTGATGAAGAACGCCATCGATACGAAAGCGCACCCGGCCGGTGTCGCGGCGTGGTTCCAGATGGATGTCGCTGGCGCGCTGGTCGAAGGCGTATTGCAGTATCCAGTCGACCACCCCGACCACATGCTGGTCATTGGCTTCGAGATTGCTGCGCCGACCCAGCTCGATCAATTGCTCCAGATTCTGCAATTCATTGGTGCCGGCGCCGCGACGGGTTTGTTCGCGGTCGCTGGCCTTGATCGAGCGCGCCAGAGCATAGAACTCGACCACATAACGCTGAATATCCGCTGGATTGGCAATCACGCGTTCAATCCGCCGACCGGTGATCTGACTCAGCTCGGCAACCCACTCATCACGGCTGGGTTCGGATACGGCGAAAACGGCGCTGTTGCGGGTGGTTTCCAGCGGCAGAATGCCGCTGCGGGTGGCATAGGCGTAGGAGCACAGTGCGGTGGCTTGCGGAATATCAACCTTGAGCGGGTCGATCTTGCGGTAGCCAAGATCACACCGCTTGGCCAGCCAGCGACACAGCCCTTCAGTGTCGATCAGTTGCTGAGGCTTGTCCTGGCGTTGCAGTTTGAGCACCGCCAGTCTGACCAGCGGGTGCTCAGCGGATTGCGCACCGGCCAGGCGACGAATGGCGTTGCTGCTTTGCTGCGCGCTGAGCCAGCCATCTTCGCGCAGGGCCATGCACAGCCACTCGATCGTAATGTCGCCACGCAAGCTCTCCATGCACGGATCATCGCACTTCAGGCGGAAAAGGTGTGATCGCGTTGCTACAATTCCGCTGTTGATTCACCGGAGCCCCAAATGAAGCTGCTTGTTCGTCTTGTCCTTGTTGTTGCAGTGATTGCCAGCCTCGGCGCCTGTTCCTGGATGCCCACGCTCAAGTTCTGGGATTCCGGGCCCAAGGTCGATTCCGGTGAAGTCAAAATCCGTGAGCTGCGCCGCGCATTGTTGTGCGGTACGCCGACCGAAGCAGCAGCGGTGCGCTACTTCGCGGATGCCGAAACGTTGAGCACCTGGGATGTCGATGACATTCTGCACCTGAGCACGGTTGAATTGCCTGCGGATCGCGCCTTTGTGCTGGTCGAGCAGGGCCGGCGCCAGACTGGCGGCTACAGCATCGAGCTGGCCAAGCAAGCCGAGCTCGACGAGCAAGGCGTTCTGCATATGACTGCTGAATGGCTCGAACCTGGGGAGGACCGCATGGTCACGCAGATCATCACCAGCCTGTGCGTGCTGGTCAGCGTTAAGCCGCAGCCGTATAGCCGGATCGAGCTGAGCGACAAGAACGGCACCTTCCGTGCGGGTGTGGATATCGAGCGCGACTGAACCCCGTAGCGTCGTGCCGGTCATACGGCCATGAACCTGCGTACGCGAATATGGACAGCTCTCGCCCTATTGGCACTGACTGGCGCGGCGCATGCGTTGTCGGCTGAGCAGGCACCCAACGCGCCGGAATTCAGTGCAACTCAGCCCGAACAATGGATCAACAGTCCGCCGCTTAAACTTTCAGCCTTGCAAGGCGAGGTGGTGTTGCTGGAGTTCTGGACATTCGGCTGTCACAACTGTTTGCGCAGCATCCCCTGGGTCAAGGCCATGCACGAGCGCTATCGTGAGCAGGGTTTGCAGGTGATCGGCGTGCATACCCCCGAATTCAGCTACGAACGGTCCGCGCCCATGGTGCGCGAGAAAGTTCGCGAACTGGCGATTCGCCACCCGGTCATGCTCGACAACGAATACACCTACTGGAACGCCATGGGCAACCGCTATTGGCCGGCGTTCTACCTGATCGACCGGCGCGGGCGCGTGCGTCAAGCGTGGGCCGGAGAAATTCGCAACGGCAGCGCGCGCGGGCGTGAGATTCAACGGGCATTGGAGGCCGTTCTTGCGGAATAGGTAGAATCTACCTCTTCTTTTTCAGTCACCGTCATCATGCTGAGCTTTCTGCCTGCTCCGGTTCTCGGGGTGATTTGTTCTTCTCTGTTCGTGATCAACCTGCTGTTCTGGGCCGTGCCGGTGTATGCGGTGATCTTGCTCAAGCTGATTCCGATCAAGCCGTGGCAGCGCTGGATGACCGCGTTGCTGCACGGGCTGTGCGAATGCTGGGTGTGGTTCAACGTCGC
>JBFKEC010000030.1:0-17691 GCA_041619315.1 Oceanococcus sp.
AAAAGCCTGTATCCCTATGAAAACACTAGCCTCAAGCGATGCCTTGGAGTATGCTGCAACCCCAATACCCGCACATGGGTCCGACTGGGTATTGGGGGCGAGCCGCAATGAAATCTGACTATATTGTAACGGAGCCTGCCGCTCCGGCAGCGAGGCGCCATGCGCCCAAGCTGGCGATCGGCGCAGGCATATTCGCGTTGGCGTTCTATTTCGCCGGCGAGCGCAGCGATGGCGCCATGCACGTCGATGCCGACGACACCTCACAGGTGCAGGCTGACATCAGCCTGGTCGCGCAGACATCGCCTGCACGCTCCCTGTTTGATGACATCGCCCCCATTTCGGCCGCACAAGCCGCAGTCACACCGCCCAACGCGGCACTGGATGACAACGAGCGCAGTCCTGCCGCACTGCTCGACCTGGCGACAGCGCCCTTGGGCAGCGTCAGCGAAACACCCGAAGACACCACTCTTGTTCGACTGGAAAGCCGCGAATTGACCGTCAAAAGCGGTGATTCACTGTCGATCCTGTTTGACCGCAATGGCCTCAAGCCGAACGACTGGATGGCTCTGGCCGCCCTCAAGGGCGATGCCAAGCGCCTGCTGCGCCTGCGCCCCGGCGACAAGCTCATGCTTGGCCTTGATGATGAGCAACGCGTCGCTGCGTTGGATATGCGCATTGACGACACCCAGACCCTGAGCGTCCGTCGCGATGAAAACGGCAAGTTTCAGCAATCCGTGCTTGTTGACGACATCAGCGCCCGTGAAGTCGCGGTTGAAGGGGTCATTGATAATTCACTGTTCCTGTCGGCCAAAGCAGCCGGTCTGTCAGACCGCCTGACCATGGAACTGACTGACATCTTCGCCTGGGATGTCGACTTTGCACTGGACATTCGGGCCGGCGATCGCTTCAGAGTGATTTACGAAGAACTCTATCGCGACGGCAAGCCACTCAAGGAAGGCAAGATTCTGGCGGCTGAATTCAGCAACCGCGGCCGCATGCTGCGCGCCGTGCGCTACATCGACAGCGATGACCGCGCCGCCTACTACGCGCCTGACGGCAAACCGATGAAGAAAGCGTTTCTGCGCTCACCGGTCGACTTTACCCGCATCAGTTCGCGCTTCTCACTCGGGCGCAAACACCCGATTCTGAACAAAATCCGCGCTCACAAAGGCGTAGATTACGCGGCCCCGCGCGGCACCCCAATCAAAGCCGCAGGCGCCGGCAAAGTGGTATTTGCGGGCAACAAGGGCGGTTACGGTCGCGTGGTGATCCTGCAACACGCTGGCAAGTACCGCACGCTGTACGCCCACCTCAACGGCTTCCGCCGCGGCATTCGCAAAGGCGTCAGCGTTAGCCAGGGCGACACCATCGCCTATGTAGGGATGTCAGGCCTGGCCACCGGCCCGCACCTGCACTATGAATTCCTGGTCGGCGACCGTCATGTGGATCCGCTGAGCGTGAAACTGCCCAGCGCTCCGCAGATCGCAAGCTCCGAAATGGCCCGCTTCGAAAGCCAGACGGCCACACTGCTAGCCAAGCTGGATGAATTCGCACCGTCCAACGCGCTGGTTGCCAGCGCCGCCGACGACGAGCAGCCCCAGCCTTAAACCGAGAACGACGAGCCGCAACCGCAGGTTGTGCTCGCATTGGGGTTGCGAATCACAAACTGGGCGCCATTGACGTCGTCCTTGTAGTCGATTTCCGCACCTTCAAGGTACTGGTAGCTCATCGGATCGATGAGCAGTGCAACGCCCTTCTTCTCGACCCGCGTATCGCCATCCCCCTCGTTTTCATCGAAGGTAAATCCGTACTGGAAGCCGGAACAGCCTCCACCGGACACAAACACACGCAACTTCAGATTGGGGTTGCCCTCATCCTCCATCAACGCTTTCACCTTCAACGCCGCAGCGTCGGTGAATACCAGTAAATTTTCGCTCATGGGTTGCTCTCTTCAGCAGTCTCGGGCTTGATGATTTCAGCCCAGACAAATGTCTGGTTGACCGGCTTGAGTCCTCTTTCTTCAGGTATGGCCTCGGCGACCAATCTCAAGGGCCGGTAGTCGGCGGGCAGACGAAACTGCCCGAATATCTCGACATAGTAACGAAACTCGTAAAACGCCGGCGGCTTCTCGCCCAGCGCGATCTCATTCAGCGGCAAGATCAGCAGGGTTTCATTTTTCAGCCCTTCCAGCCGCAGCTTAAGCATGCCTTTGGCATCGCTGGACTGGCGCACCGGCTGCAGCAGCGTCACGCGGAACTGATAGTCACGCCCGTACAGCGGCATGATCTCGGCCTTGTGCACACGCACACCGGCCAGATTCTGCTCGGGCGCCACAATCCCGCGGTAAAACGCCAACTGCTCATTCAGCTCGCCAACCTCGCTGAGCTGCTGCTTGAGCTCATCACGAAGCGCGAAACAGGCCTCCTGCTCCACAATCACCGACTGCTTGACGTAAGCCAGCTCTTCACTGAGCTGTCGCCGCTGACGCTGCAATGCGCCCAACTGCGCAGGGCAATCCGCGCCATCCAGATTATCTGTAACGACATCATCCAATGACGCCGGAACAATGCCAAACACCAGCAAGCCACCGAGCACACCACCCAGCAGCATGGCGAACCCATAGCGTATCAGGCGCGCTGACTTTTTAACCTCCACACTCACGGCAACAACGCCGGCGCATTGAGGCCGATGGTCTGATCCAGACCGAACATGATGTTCATGCATTGAATCGCCTGGGCCGAAGACCCACGCGCAAGATTGTCGATCACGCTGAACACCACCGCAGTCTGGCCGCGCTGGGTCACCGCAATCCGCGCCATATTGGAGCCGCGCACACTGCGCGTCTGAGGATGGCTGCCGGGCGGCATCACATCAACAAACGGCTCATCGGCATATGCGTGTTCAAATATGGCCTGCAAATCAGCCTGAGCCTCTGTGATTGGCGCATAGATGGTCGCCTCGATACCGCGCACTTGCGGCACCAGATGTGGCTGAAACAGGCAGCTGACCGGCTCGCCCGCCATGTCACCAAGAATCTGATCAATTTCCGGCTGATGGCGATGCCCGGCACTGGCATAAGGCGCAAAACTGTCCGCCGTCTCGCAGAACAGCATGCCGAGCTTGGCCTGACGCCCACCACCGGACACCCCCGACTTGGCATCGGCAATCAAACCACGGGTCGCTATCACGCCGGCCTTGAGCAACGGCATCAAGGCCAGCTCGATCGAGGTCGGATAGCACCCCGGACAGGCCACAAGACGCGCTTGCGCCAATGCATCCCCACTCCATTCGGGCAGCCCGTATACCGCCTCGGGCAGATACTCCGGCGCCGTATGCGGCTGCCCGTACCACTGCTCCCAGACGGCCTGATCGCGCAAACGGAAGTCGGCCGAAAGGTCGATGACCCGCGCATCCTCGCGCAGCAACTCGGCCACACCGGCCATGGCTGCGCCATGCGGCGTGGCAAAGAACACCACATCGGCCTGCTCGGACAGCGCTTTCATGTCGGGCTCGCTGAAGGACAGTGCATAATGTCCACGCAGATTGGGGAATACATCTGCCACCGGGCGACCGGATTCCTGTCGTGAGGTCACAGCCACCACTTCTGCTTGCGGGTGAACCGCCAGCAAACGCAGCAATTCGGCACCGGTGTAGCCAGTACCCCCCACGATCGCGACACGCAATTGGTCAGACATAAACTTCAAGGTCGGGAAAACTCGTCAGATTAGCATGGCTAAAGGGATGAAAGGATGGCGTTGGACCTCTCCCCTGCGCATGATGTTCCCGATTACGGCGCAGCCGGGCATCCTTGCCTTGTCGCTGCTCGGCTGTGTTTGCGGCTTGCTCGCGGGTCTGGCGATTTCAGCCCTGCACTACCTTATCGACCAGGCTCGCTGGCTGTTTGAGCAGCCCGGACTGTTCGGCGCTGGCGGCCTGGCCCAACTGCCCACCCAGTTCTGGGCCAGCGTTATGGGTGCCTTGCTGGTTGGGCTGATGTACCAGTTCATGAAAGCGCGCCACCGCCACACTGGCCTGGTGCATATCGTTGAGCGTCTGATGCACCATCAGGGTCAGCTGCCCACCCGCAACGCCTGGGCCAACTTCTTCGGCACCGCGATCGCGGCCGGCTCAGGCCAGGTTGTGGGACGTGAAGGCGCGGCCATGCATCTGGGCGCTTCCGGCGGCAGCCTGATCGGCAAATACCTCGAACTGCCTCACAGCACTGTGCGGGCCCTGGTCGGTTGCGGCGCGGCGGCGGGCATATCGGCCTCGTTCAACACCCCGCTGGCCGGCGTGATTTTCACCATGGAGGTGATCATCATGGAGTATTCCGTACTTGGCCTGGCGCCCACCATTGTGGCCGCAGTCAGCGCCAACGCGGTCGCCCATCTGTGGTTAACCGCACACCCCACACTCAGCGTCAGCGTGGCCGAGATCGAATCGCTGCGCCAGCTGCCGATTTTGCTGGTTGTCGGGGCCACACTGGGATTGATGGCCACCTATTACCAGCGTGCGGTCGCCTGGCTGACACAGCGCGCCCAGCACAGCCCCACCTGGATCAATATGACCGGGACCGGCCTGATCACAGCCTTGTTTGCCACCGCGCTGCCGCTGACCAGCGTTGACGGCTTCATCAATATCAATCAGGCCCTGGCCGGCGACATGCCACTGTCGACGTCACTGGCACTCGGCGGCATTGTGCTGATCTGCTCCAGCCTCGCCATCGCCAGCGCCATTCCAGGGGGCATCATCATGCCGTGCATGCTGGTGGGTGCATGCCTAGGCAGCGCGCTGGGACATCTAAGCGCACAAGCCACCGGGCTGCCGCCCGAACAGGTCGCACTGTTTGCCCTGCTTGGCCTTGGCGCGATGTTTGGCGCGGTGCTGCAAGCCCCACTCACCGCACTGATTGTGATTCTCGAGCTGTCGGGGCGCACCGATATGGTGTTCGCGGCCATGATCACGGTGATCACAGCGGTGCTGGTCTGCCGCGAAACCAACAATGGCGAGTCGATTGTTTCGCTGCTGCTCAAGAATCGCGGCCTGGACTACCGCAATGACCCGGTTTCACGCTCGCTGCGACGCCTGAGCGTCATCCCGACCATGAACCGCAGTTTTGCTGTCAGCGAGCCCAGCCTGAGCCTGGACCAAGCGCGCGAGCTGCTGCGCGGCAAACCGGACTGGCTGCTGGTACGTCCGGAAAAGTCGCCGGCTTTTGTGATCGGCGCCGCCGACGTGCAATACGCCATCACGGTGGCCAGCGAAAGCGAGTCTGAAGCGGATAAAGAACAACTGATCAACCTGGCCAAAATTCCCGGCGACCGTCGCCAATGCGCTCCGGTGCCGTTGCGGGCTTCGCTGCAGGAAGCCAGCGAAACCTTTGAAAGCAGCGGCGTGGAAGCACTGTATGTGGAACGCGCCACACGCAATGACCCCACTGTGATTTACGGCATTCTTACCCGCAAGGCCATCGACAAGGCATACAGGACCTGACCCCATGCTCTGGATCAAAGCATTTCACATCATCTTCGTGGTGACCTGGTTCGCCGGTCTGTTTTATCTGCCGCGCCTGTTTGTCTATCACGCCGATGTGCAGGATGCGCCAAGCGACGCGCGCTTCAAGCTCATGGAGCGCCGCTTGATGATCATGACCCACCTCGGCGGCGCATTAAGCCTTGTGTTCGGCATCTGGCTGCTGGTCGGCTGGCGCGCCGCGCTGCTAACCGGCAGCGGCTGGTTTCACGCCAAACTGGCGCTAGTGGTTTTACTGCTGGGCTACCACCACGCGTGCAGTCGTATGGTCAAAGCCTTTCGCGACAACCGCAATAGCCGCACTTCGCGGTTTTACCGGCTGTTCAACGAAGCCCCTTCGGTGCTGTTGATTGCAATCGTGATCCTGGCCGTGGTCAAGCCTTTCTAGCGCACACAAAAAAGCCGCGCGAGCACATGGCTGGCGCGGCTTTCAAAAGTCAGGTTCGAACTACATCTGGCTTTGCAGGTAGTTCTGGATGCCCACCTTGCCAAGCACCTCAAGCTGGGTTTCCAGCCAGTCGATATGCTCTTCTTCGCTTTCCTGAATACGCACGAAGATTTCGCGGGTGACATAGTCGCCTACTGATTCGCAGTAACCGATCGCATCCTTGTACATGGGGTGCGCATCCATCTCCAGCGCCAGATCGGCACGCAGACATTCCTCGACATCCTCACCGATGCGCAGACGCCCCAGATCTTGCAGATTGGGCAGACCGTCGAGCATCAGGATGCGCTCGATCAGCGCATCGGCATGCTTCATTTCATCGATGGATTCTTCGTACTCATGCTTGGCCAGGGCTTCAAAGCCCCAGTTTTTGTACATGCGCGCGTGAAGAAAGTACTGATTGACTGCGGTCAGCTCCGCTTTAAGCGCCTTGTTCAGGTGCTCCAAAACTTTGGCGTCGCCCTTCATGACTCAACCACCCCAATATTGAACAGACTGAGAGGCTACCAGAGCGCCCCAGAAGAATCAATGTAAATAGTTGATTTTAAGGCGATTTTTATTGGTAGCGCAAATCAGATCGATTCGCATCAGGCGGCGCTTTCCGCCCTGTCCATAGGCACATGGCGAGCCAGCGCCTGGTGCAATCGCGATTTGGCCTCAGGCAGACATTTGCCGCAACAGGTGCCTGCTCGCGTGGCCATGCACAGCCCCTTGATGCTGCGCACGCCGTCTTGGGCGACCGCCTGTTCGATGCGCCGTTCGTTCACGGCATGGCAAACACAGATATACATGAGGGCTATAACAACCCAAACGCGAATCGTTGTCAATAGCGTTCGATAAATATTCTCATTGCGATTCGCAATCGCCCAGCAACACGCTGTCAGTCAGGCACAAGCCTGATCACCCAACAGAGGCTCGAGCTGACGCAATGCGCGCCTGTACACCGATCGCTTGAAGAAAATCACGTCGTTGGGCGGGTACCAGTAATCGACCCAGCGCCAGGAATCGAACTCCGGTTTGTCACAACCGGAAAAATGCACATACGACTCATCGCAAATCATGCGCAGCAGAAACCATTTCTGTTTCTGGCCAATGCACAACGGCTTCTTGTTGCGCCGGATATAGCGCAGCGGAAGGCGGTAGCGCAGCCAGCCCTGTGTGCAGCCCATCACCTCGACATCGTGTTGCTGCAGGCCCAGCTCCTCATGCAATTCCCTGTACAGGGCTTCTTCAGGGCTTTCACCACGCTGAATGCCACCTTGTGGAAACTGCCAGGCATCCTGACCTACACGCTTGGCCCACAAAACCTGCTTGCTGGGCCCGAGCACCACGATGCCGACGTTAGGCCGGAAACCATCAGCGTCGATCATCGGTGGAAATCAATTTTTTAGAACTGAGTCCATTCTTCCACAAGCCCGGCACAAGTCCAAACCAGCACATAGCCACCATGCACATGTCATCCAGTCAGGGCAGAATACGCCGCACATACGGCACGATACACATCATGGAACTGGCTCTTTTCGACCTCGATAACACCCTGCTTGCGGGCGACAGTGATTACAGCTGGGGCCGCTATCTGGTTGACCAGGGGCTGGTCGACGGCGCCGACTATGAGGCGCAAAATCGTAAATTCTACGAAGACTACAAGGCCGGTGAGCTCGACATTCGCGAGTTCGCCCGCTTCAGTCTCGGCCGCCTTGGTCAGTTCGACATGGCGCAGCTTGAACAATGGCGCGCCGATTTCGTGCACAGCGTGATTGAGCCGATGATTGCGCCCGGCGCCATGGCTTTGCTTGAGCAACACCGCAGCGCCGGACGCGAACTGGTGATCATCACCGCAACCAACAGCTTCATCACCCGACCGATCGCCGACCTGCTCGGCGTGCAACATCTGCTCGGCACCGATGGTGAAATCATCAACGGACGCTTTAGCGGTGAAATCGACGGCACGCCCTGCTTTCAGAGCGGCAAGATCGACAAATTGCAGGCCTGGCTCAATGATCGAACCCCACCGAGTGAAAGCTGGTTCTATAGCGACTCGATCAATGATGCGCCGCTACTGGAATGGGCCGATCACGCGTTTGCCGTGGACCCCTGCCCCAAACTCAGCGCACTGGCCGCGAGCAAAGGCTGGCCGGTGATCAGCCTGCGCTGATCACGCCGCTCAACCCACGCCGGTGCCGCTGAAACGTCCCAGCAAGTCGGCATGCAGCGCGCCATTGGCCGCCACCACCGAGGTGGTTTGCAAGCCCACATCCTGGCCGTGCAGGTCGCAAATCACGCCCCCGGCCTCACGCAGAATCACCGTATTGGCGGCAATATCAAGAATGTTGACGTCGGATTCCACCACCGCATCAATGCGCCCGGCGGCGAGCAAATGATAGTGGTAGAAATCGCCGTAACCGCGAATCCGGTGCACCTGCCCGATCAATTCACCCAGCGCTGACCAGGCCGCCGACTCATGGGTGAGGCTGGCGATATTGCCGGTCGACAAGGTCGCCTTGGGCCATTCATCAATCGCGCTGACCTTGAGCGGTTCATCATTGAGAAACGCACCCTGTCCTTTCTCGGCCCAGGCGATCTCATCAAACAGCGGCGCCGACGACACGCCCAACACCAATTCGCCATTGCGCATCAATGCGATCTGGGTGGAGATGAACGGATAACCCCGCACAAAGCTTTTGGTCCCGTCCAGCGGATCGATCAGCCAGATGGCTTCGGCATCCATGTCGTACTGCCCGGTTTCCTCGCCGAAGAAACCATAATGGGGACAGGCCGCATCGAGAATCTCACGGATGCGGTGTTCACACGCCACATCGACCTCGGTCACCGGGCTGGCATCAGCCTTGATCTGGACATCAAAAGTCTGGCGATAAGCCGCGCGAATAATTTCGCCGGCGGCGCGTGCCGCTTCGAGTGCGGCGGTCAGTTCCTTGCTGGGCACGGGGCATTTTCCTGTGGAGCGGCGCGCATGATAACAAGCCGCAGGGCAAGCTCTCAGATGTTGTGTCCGAGCAGGCGGCTGTAACCGGCGCGTTCGACATGATGCAGCCCGGTCATACAGGCATACGGCACATCCAGGGCAAACATACGTTGCAACGGCATACCCAGCACATGGGCAAGCAGCGCCCGGATCACGCCACCATGGGTCACGATCAGTACATGCTCACCCGACGCGCCCTCGAGCACGCGCTGATACGCCTCAACCACACGCGCCTGCAAGATATCCGCGGCCTCTCCCTCAGGTGGCGCACTGGCCGCCGGATCACGATAAAACGCCGAAATGGCCTCGCCTTCACGGGCGAAAACATCCTCGCGCAACTGCCCCTCCCAACGCCCGAAACTCATCTCGCGCCAGTCTTCATCCACGGTCAGCGGCACATCAAGCTGCGCGCTTAACTGCTCAGCAAACTCGCGACAGCGGCGCAGCGGCGAGCTCACAATGCGCTGCCATGGCGCCGCAGCGCGCTCGGCCGAGGCGCGCATTTGCTGCCACCCCTCATCGCTCAGCGCGACATCGGTGGCACCGCGAAAAATTTCCCCGCCCTGGCACTCGCCATGGCGCAACACATCCAGTCGAATCAACCTTTTGCTCCGCAATTGAACAGCCCGTCAACGCCCCGCAGATGCGCCCCTGTGGCAGACTTCTGTATTTCCCGGCAAGCTATTCGCATGAGCATGGACATCACCGAGAGCGCCGCAGTCTGCCGCATTCTGGCTGACGCGACACGCCAACGCCTGCTCCTGCTGCTGGAAGCTGAAGAACTCAGCGTGGCCGAACTGACTGACATTACCAGCCTGGCCCAAAGCCGCATTTCTACCCATCTGGGCAAACTGCGTGAAACCGGCATGGTGCGCGACCGCCGTCAAGGCACCACCGTGTTCTATTCCGCCACCGCCCACAACGGCACCATCGGGCGCTTGTGGCAGGCACTTCGCCAGGACATTTCCAGCGAACAGATCAACAGTGATCGCGAACGCATGGCCGAAGTCCTGCGTCGCCGCAAGCCCGGCCTGACCTGGGCCGAGTCGGTGGCCGGCCACATGGAGCTGCATTATTCGCCAGGCCGCACATGGCAGGCCACCACCCACGCCCTGCTGCCACTGCTGGCATTTGGCGATGTGCTCGACATTGCGGCCGGTGACGGCATGCTGGCTGCGCTGCTGGCCCCGCGCAGCCAATCCATCACCTGCGTGGATTTCAGCGCAACCCTGGTCGAAGCCGGCACGCGGCGCCTGCAGGACTTTCCGCAAGCGCGTTACCTGCAAGGTGACATGCACGAACTGCCCCTGCCGGATGCCGCGTTCGATACGGTGTTCCTGCTTCACGCCCTGACCTACAGCGCCGAGCCTGCGCAGGTCATGAGCGAACTCGCCCGGGTGATGCGCCCAGGTGCGCGGGTCATTATTTCGACCCTGGCCCGACATACCCACGAAGCCACCGTGGCCTCGTACGATCACGTCAACCTCGGCTTTGCGCCGGAGCAACTGCGCCAACTCATCGACGGCGCCGGACTGCACACCCAGCAGTGCGATGTCAGCCTGCGTGAATCGCAAGCACCATATTTCGGCGTCATCACCGCTGTGGCCGACAAACCGGGCTGATGCAGGACATTCCCCTGAACTTCTCAACGCAGAGTCTGACTCTGCTGAACGTAGTGATGGGCGTGGTCATGTTCGGCATCGCCATAGATTTGAGCATGGCCGACTTCAAACGCGTGCTGCAGTTGCCGCGCGCGGTCTTCGCAGGTCTGTGCGCACAATTTCTCGTGTTGCCGGCAGCCACCTTCGGCCTGATACAGATCCTGCGCCCGGACCCGGAATTTGCCCTCGGCATGTTGCTGGTTTCGAGCTGCCCGGGCGGCAACATTTCCAATTTCGTGACCCACATCTCGCGCGGCAACTCGGCCTTGTCGGTCACAATGACGGCGGTGTCGTCACTGGCCGCCATAGTCATGACCCCGCTGAACTTCGCGTTCTGGGGGCAGCTCGACCCGCAACTCGCGCCGCTGCTGCAAACCGTGGCGCTGCAGTTTTCCGACATGTTCATCATGGTGAGCATCATGCTCGCCGCACCACTGGCGGCCGGCATGTGGTTGGCCGCACGCCAGCCACAGCTGACCAGGGCTCTGCGCATGCCGCTGCGCTGGTTTTCCTTTGCCGCATTTTTTGGCTTTGTGATCGCCGCCTCGCTCAACAACCTGGAGGCATTCCGCGACTACCTGATGCTGGTTATCGGGCTGGTCATAGTGCACAACCTGCTGGCCTTCAGTTGTGGCTACGCGCTGGCCCGCCTGACCCGCCTGCCCGATCCCGACACCCGCGCGGTAACGGTTGAAGTCGGCATTCAGAATTCCGGCCTTGGCCTGATCCTGATCTTCAACTTTTTCGGCGACCTCGGCGGCATGGCCCTGATCGCTGCATGCTGGGGGATCTGGCACATCATCGCCGGCAGCCTGCTTGCCGCCGTGTGGTCACGCACGCCACTGCAGCGACAACCGGGCTAAGGCACACTACATGCAACGGGATACATTCAACGCACCCAGCCGTGTTGAGTCTGTATCACCAATCCATTATTGGAGATTGCCCGGATGATTCGATCCGTTCGCCTCTTGATTCTGAGCGCACTGCTGCTGGTGCAATGGCCCGCCCTGGCCGCCGACAGCCCATGGCTGTCGCGCCTGCTGCTCAACAGCCTGAGCACGCTAACGCTCGATACGCCGCAGGACGATATCTCGGATACGCCCTCCACCGCACTGGACTACGCGCGTCCTGGCGATGTCAGCCTGAGCAGCGATCAACATGGCGAGTGGCTGGTGGATGGCGATGACGCCATCTGGCGGCTCAAGCTGTACAGTGAGGACGCGCTCAGCCTGAGCGTAACCCTGGCGGCAATGCAGCTGCCGCAGGACGCGACTCTGTCGCTGTATGACGGCCAGGGACAGCGCTGGCACGGCCCACTGAGTCGCACCCAACTGACCCATCACGGCGAATTCTGGTCACCTCTGGTGCCGGGCAATGAACTGGTCCTGGAACTGCGTGTGCCCGCAACCGAGCGCAGCGCCACCCACCTGTCGATCACCCAGGTTCAGCACGGTTTCCGCGACCTGACGCTGTTCAGCAAATCGGGCAGTTGCAACATCGATGTGGCCTGTAGTCAGGCCGACAGCTGGACCGATGCGGTACGCGCCGCGGCACGCATCACGCTGGGCGGACAACGCCTGTGCAGCGCAATGTTGCTCAACAACACCAGCCAGAATGGCGACCCCTTGCTGCTCACCGCCCGCCATTGCGGAGTCAGCGCCGACGGTGAATTCAGTGCCGACTCGGTGGTGGTGTACTGGAATTATCAAACCAGCCAGTGTGGCGGCTCGCCCGATGGCAATCTGCGTCAGAATCAGACCGGCGCGACTTTGCTGGCTGATGACGCTGCCTCTGACTTCACCCTGCTGCGCCTGAACACGCAGCCCGCCAGCAACTATCAAGTCTATTACGCCGGCTGGGATGCCCGCGGGCTGGCCCCGACCAGTGGTGCCAGCGTGCATCACCCCGGCGGTGACGAAAAACGCATCAGCCTGTTCCGTGAAGCGGCCGCCCCGCGCAACGCCAATGTTGATGGGCAATCGGTGCAGAGTTGGCAGGTGTACTGGAGCGAAGGGGTCACCGAAGGTGGCTCGTCCGGCTCTGGCCTGTGGAACCAGGACCATCGCGTGGTCGGCCATCTGTCTGGCGGCAATTCATCCTGCGACAATCAGGATGGCACCGATGTGTATGGTCGCCTCGACGTGTCCTGGGACAACAACAGCAGCGCCAACAAGCAATTGCGCGCCTGGCTGGACCCGACCGGCAGCGGCCAACTCATACTCGACGGCCTGGATCCGGCGACCACCAACCTGAGCGCGCGCGACGACGAATACACCGAAGTCCCGGCAGACAGCACGCAGGTTCTGCTCGATGTGCTCAGCAACGATGCCGGCCAGCAACCCCTGCGCTTGCTTGGGGCCAACACCGCCGATGGTGCCGTGCGCCTGCAAGGCCAGCAGCTGTTGTACGACTTTGCCGCCGATCAGGATCAAGCCGTAATCGAATACCAGGTGGTCAACCGCTGGGGCGATGTCGACAGCGCCAACGTCATCCTTGCGCGTCAGTCCAAAACCGAAACGCTGATGCGCGGTGGCGCCATGCCGCTTTCGTTGCTGCTGTTTATCGGGCTGATCGTCACCCGCCGCCGATGCTCACGGCGCGCTGCGTAGACTGGAGCCGTCACGCGCAGCGCTGCCTGGCGATCCGCCAGCAGGTCTTCGTGAACGAGCAAGGCATCGACCCTGCCATCGAATTTGACGGCCGTGATCCGCATTGCCTGCATGTGCTGGCCAGCGACGGGCAAACCGATGTCGGCACAGCGCGCATGCTGCCGGACAACCACATCGGCCGCGTCGCTGTCCTGGCCACTTGGCGTGACCGAGGGATCGGGCGACTGCTCATGCACACCCTGTGTGAGGAAGCCCGCGCACGCGGCGTGGCAGCGGTACACTTGGCCTCCCAAGAGTCCGCGATAGGTTTCTACCGTCAGCTCGGTTTCACCGGCCACGGCGAGTTGTACCTGGAAGCGAGCATTCCCCATCTCGACATGACGCTGACACTGCAAGCCCCTTAATGGCCGAATTGATTCAACCCGCGCCCTTTATGCGCCGCATGGGCGCCGCCCTTTACGATTTTCTTCTGCTGCTAGCGCTGTGGATCTGCGCCGGATTCATAGCCGTGCTGATCCAGGGCGGCCATGCCGAACCGGCTGGCAATCAAACCTTTCAGAGCGTGCTGCTGGCCATAACCATCCTGTTTAATGTCTGGTTCTGGACCCACGGCGGACAGACCCTGGGCATGCGCGCCTGGCGCCTGCAGGTGCGCAAGGAAAATGGCGGGGCGGTCAACTGGGCACGCGCCGGCTTGCGTTTCATGTTCGCGATCCCGGCCTGGGGACTGTGTGGCCTGGGCGTACTCTGGGCGCTTTTCCACCCTCAGAACAAGACCTGGCAGGACCTGCTCAGCGGCACCGAAACCGTACTCCTGCCGCCACCACGCCCCGATCAGAAAATCCCTGACTGAGGTCAGTAGCGTGGCGCGCGCCGGGCATGGCGGGCAAACGACCAGGCCTTGAGATTCAGACTGGACTCCAGGCGCGACTCCACTGACTCATCCAGGCGATGGAAGAAATCCAGCCCGGTGACCGCCTCGATCGCATCCACCGTGACCGCAAAGTCATCCAGCGGCTCGTAGCCGTTGACCGTTTGCGGAACCACAAATGCCAGCACCTCAGGCTCACCATCGGCGTTGTAGCGCGCCCAGATGCGGAAGAACGCGTCAGGAATCGCAACGCCGCTGGACAGGCGCTGATCCTCGCCCTCAAATAGCGGCCCCATGACCACCCACAGCGGACTCGCTCCGGCCGCGTACACATCAGCCTCAATTTCCTCCAGTCGCTGCCACAGCTTTTGATTGAGCCGTCCCTGCTGCGGCACGACATTGCTCATGCGAAAGCTGGCCTGCTGGGCGGCGCGCCCGTGAAAGCGGGACATCGCATAGTTGGGCGCCATATGCCCGCGATCAAAACCACTGCCGGTGTAGTCGCCTGAAGTGACCCGACTAAAGGTGCGCGCATCGATGCGAAACTGCTCGGGTCGGCGGCCATACGGCCCGGCCACGCGTTGCTCCAGCCGGTAGGCCACCCACAACGGATTGCGCCAGTATTCGGCATAGCCCAGCACGAACCCTGGCGGATCAATGACCTGAAAGCTGCGTGGCGACCACGGCAACAGCGCCATGTCCTGTGCGCGTGGCAGACCGGCAAAGCTGTCGGGATGCTCGCGCACACCGTTGAAGAGCGTCCAGCCGACCCACAGCAGGGGCAGCACCAACAGGGGCAGTGGCAACAAGCGCAACAGTCTTGGCATCGTCATCCCAAACAAAAAGGCGGCCCTGAGGCCGCCTTTGCGATATGTGAATCGCCGACCTTGAGTCGGCCTTTAATCAGAAATCCAGACCGAACTGAATCCCTGCATTGTAGCCACGCACACTGGCATCACCGGATGGACTGTAGACCATGAAGCCCAGGCCCACACCCAGCCCTGCAATCAGGGAATCCGGGTCGCTGAGCATTTCACCCAACCGAACATTCAGGTTCATGCCAAAGGCTGCCCGCTCTTCCGAAATGCTGGCGATCTGGAAATCTCCGTTCTCGTCCTGATAGCCGACATTGGCATCAACCATGGCGAAGCCGACCGGGAAAATCATGTCCAGCCAATCGAACGGCTGTGCACGGACATTCAAGAAGACCCCGTAGTAGCTATCAAGCTCAGCACTGTCGGCACCATCGATACCATCACTGTCGACACTGCCCTGAACTTCGATCGCAAAATCTTCGTTCAGCCACATCCCGGCACGCAGGCGAACACTGTTGCCATCACCATCCTCACGCACGGTCCGGCCATTGTTGCCAGGGCCGGGCGCTGCGTTGGCTGGCGGCTCTACACGCGTGATCGACACCTCGTGCATGACATAGTCGGCTCCGGCGTACACTGACCAGGCACCATCCTGTGCTTGTGCGGCCAGACTCAGCATGCTTGCGGCCACTATGGTGGCACTCTGTTTAATCATTGGCTCCCCTCAATTTATTTGCCTTGCGAGATGGCCTCGTCAGACTGCTAAACTCGCATCATCGCATCGCCCAATGGGTGCGCGAATACCTGAATCATTACTGAAAATCGCGCGCTATGCCACCCCCGGCAGGCAACACAGGCAACAGATCATGAAGTATTGCGCCCAGTGCGCCAGTGCGGTGGAACACCGTATCCCAGAGGGCGACCATCTGGCCCGATACGTCTGCCCGTCGTGCCACACCATTCATTACCAGAATCCGCGTGTCATCACCGGCTGCCTGCCGATCTGGCGGGACAAGGTCCTGATGTGCAAACGCGCTATCGAACCCCGTTATGGCTACTGGACGCTGCCAGCCGGTTTTCTTGAGATTGGCGAGACCGTGGCCCAGGGTGCAGCGCGCGAAACCATGGAAGAAGCGCGCGCACGGGTCGAAGTTGGGCAACTCTTCAGCTTTATCAACGTGACTTACATCGGCCAGATTTACACCCTGTATCTGGCCGAATTGCTCGATCTGGATTTCGCTCCGGGCCCGGAAAGCCTGGAGGTTGAATTGATGAGCGAAGACCAGATTCCGTGGAATGAGCTGGCTTTCCCGACCGTGAAACTCAGCCTTGAGGACTATTTCGCGGACCGCAAATCAGGTCACTATAAGATGCACACGCACGATCTCACGACGCCGCCGTGGCGCCCCGGACGCTCTAAAGGCTGACGGCGCGACGGCAGTTCAGTAAAATTTCCCGATTTCATAATTCCCGCCGGAGCGCACATGGCTTTTGTCGTCACCGAAAACTGCATCAAGTGCAAATACACCGACTGCGTCGAAGTTTGCCCCGTGGACTGCTTCCACGAAGGTCCGAACTTCCTGGTGATCGATCCTGAAGAGTGCATTGACTGCACGCTGTGCGAGCCAGAATGTCCGGCCGAGGCGATCTTTGCCGAAGATGATCTGCCTGAAGATCAGGCGCACTTCCTGGAACTCAACGAGGCCTTGTCCAAAGCCTGGCCCGTGATTCGCGAACAGAAAGATCCGCCGGCAGACGCCACCGAATGGGATGGCAAGCCCGGCAAGCTGGAACTGCTCGAGCAGTAATTCCGATGCTGGGCCCTGAGCCAAAGCCCAGGGCCTGGCATGTTTTCAGGCGGCGCGGTTGGCGCGCTGCGCGGCGGCCGTCATGAAACGCCCTTCAGGCGAACTGTTGCTGCCATCCAGAAAACGATAGCGATAGGCATGTCCAGGCGTCAGGCCCATGACCGGTATACGCACTTCCGGCTCATCATCTGCCTTAATCAGACACAACCCGTAGCGGACCGGATCCACCGCATCCCGCTCAAACACTTCCCAGATCAGACTGCGCCCGGCCAGCGCGCCCTCATCAAAGCGCGCCACAATCAGTGCGGCATCCTGGCTGACATAAGGTACGCTGAGCTGCAATGCCGCTGGCGCGTTGGCGCTGGTGCGCAATTGATCCATAGTTTCCATCGTTTCACTGTCTCTCGTCTTTTATTCGTCGCGAATTCTGTCGCTGACGTGTGAACTTTTGATGTCAATACGGACAAGCAACAATGACGCCAGTTCCCATTTATCAGATCGATGCCTTTAGTTCACGCCCATTTGGCGGCAATCCTGCCGCTCTGGTGGTGCTCGACAACTGGCTGGCGGATGAGCTGTTGCAAGCGATTGCGGCCGAGAACAATCTCGCGGAAACCGTCTACCTGGTCGCCGGGCAATCGCCTCAGGCTGACTACGCCATGCGCTGGTTCACCCCGACACACGAGGTCGAACTGTGCGGTCACGCCACCCTCGCCTCGGCCTGGTGGCTGTTCCAGCATGGCGGCTTTTCAGGCGAGCGGGTCAGCTTTGAAACGCACAGCGGCGTGCTCCATGCCAGCCGCCAGGGCACACAGGTCGAGATTGACCTGCCGACACGCAGCTCGACGCCCGATGACAGCATCAGTCAGACTCTCAGCGCTGCACTGGGTGCTGGGCCCAGCCACATTCGGCGCGGCGCCAACTGGATTGCGGTGTTTGAGGATGAAGCCACCATTCAGGACATGCG
>JBFKEC010000031.1:0-17629 GCA_041619315.1 Oceanococcus sp.
GGCGACTCCAAGATACTCACAGGCGTGCTCACGCGCCCAGGCATCGGCTGCCAGCACCGAATCGATGCAATCAGGCGCATCCAGGCCAGCTGCACACATGGCGTCCAGCGTGTGTTCAACACAGGCCGCAATTTCAACAAAACCTGCACGCTCTTCGAGGAACGCCTGCACCGCAATTTCATTGGCCGCGTTCAACACCGCCGGGGCGGTACCGCCAGCCTCCAGCGATTCACGCGCCAGACGCAGACACGGGAAGCGCGCCAGATCAGCGGTCTCGAAGTCCATACGTGCCACTTGGGTCAGATCAACCGACTCCGCACCGGATTCGAAGCGCTCCGGCCAGGCCAGTGCATGCGCGATCGGAATGCGCATGTCTGGTGAACCAATTTGAGCGAGGAACGATGCGTCGTCATATTCGACCAGCGAATGGATGACACTTTGGGGATGAAGCAGAACGTCGATGCGCGCTGATGGCAAATCAAAAAGCCGTGCCGCTTCAATCAGCTCCAGCCCTTTGTTCATCATCGTTGCGGAATCCACGGAAATTTTCTGTCCCATTGTCCAGTTCGGGTGGGCCACAGCCTGTGCCGGTGTGACCTTGCAAAACGCGTCCATCGGCAAGGTTCGAAACGGACCACCCGATGCGGTCAGAATCAAGCGCCGCACGCCGCGTGGCGCATGGCCGCAATGGCTGCCCGGAGGTAGACACTGAAATATCGCGTTATGTTCACTGTCGATGGGCAAAAGTTCGGCTTTGCTGTTGCGCACGGCGTCCATGAACACCTGCCCGCTCATGACCAAGGCTTCCTTGGTCGCCAGCAATACACGCTTGTCGGCCTTGACCGCGGCCAGCGTCGGCAGCAAGCCGGCAGCACCAACAACCGCCGCCATCACCGTGGTGGCGGCGCTCATTGCCGCCAGTTCACACAAGCCCTCGGACCCGCTCAGCACCTGAGTCTTGAGCCCGGCCTCACGAATACGTTGCTGCAAGCGTCCTGCCGCTTGGACATCGGCCATCGCCGCGCAGGCCACCTGATGATCACGACAAATGGCAAACAAGCCCGCATCATCGCGGTTGGCTGACACGCCCAATATGCGGATTTGATCAGGATGACGCGCTGCGACATCCAGCGTATTGCGGCCAATCGTGCCGGTCGCACCCAGAATGACAAGTTGTTGCATCAAAGTGCCACCAGATACATATAGGCGATCAGCATGATGGGCGCAGCCGAAAGCAGACTGTCGAGCCGATCCAGCGCCCCGCCATGTCCGGGAAACAACTTGCCCGTGTCCTTGACGCCGCATTGTCGCTTGAACATGCTGACCGTCAGGTCACCAATCACCGAGACCAGCGCGACACCCAAGCCCAAGGCGGTGAACGCGAACACGCGAGGCGGTTCAAACACCCAGTAACCGGCTGCAGCGGCCAGCATCATGGCCAGAACCACGCCGCCTACCAGGCCTTCCCAGGTTTTATTGGGGCTGACCCGACGGGCCAGCTTGCGGCGACCAAATTGTTTGCCGGCGAAGTAGCCACCGGTATCCGTCGCCCAAACCAAAAACAGCAACAGAAAAATCAACTCGCGTCCGTGCCCAAGAGTGTGCAAGCCCCAGATCGCGGCATAACACGGCACAATCGCCGCCCAGCCCATCACGGCCCGCAGCCAGGGCGCGGGACTGTGTTCTGAAAAGCCGGCCGGATAACGCATTACCCAGAGGGTCGCCAAAAGCCACCAAACGATGCCAACACCCAGCGCGATGGGCAGCAATTGCTCGCCCCACAGCCACGGATGAACCAGCGCCAGCGCCACCCCCGTGAGTGCGACATAGACGCCGCGCATTTCACTGGCAACCGCCATGAATGCGCTCCACTCCCAGGCACAGACCAGCATCAGGGCAGCGACGATCAGAGCGACCAGCTCGCTAGGCAAATTCCACAGGGCCGCAAAGACCAGAGGAATCAGAATCAGGGCCGTGAGTATGCGCTGCTTGAGCATCGATAAACTCAGGCGTTGGCCTGAGGCAGGCCACCAAATCGTCGTTCGCGCGAGGCAAACCCGGCAATTGCCTGGTCCAGTGCCGCTTCATCAAAATCCGGCCACAACGTATCGGTAAAGAACAGCTCGGTATAGGCCAACTGCCAGAGCAGAAAATTGCTGATGCGCAGTTCGCCGCCGGTGCGAATAAACAGATCAGGCGCGGGCAGATCACCCAGTGCCAGTGATGCGTCAATGCTCTGCTCGGTGATGTCTTCAGGCTGCAACTCGCCATCACGCACCTGCTCGGCCATGCGCCGCGCCACCGCGGCAATGTCCTGACGCCCGCCATAGCTCACCGCAACATTGAGTTGCAGCCCGCTGTTGTTGGCGGTCTGATCTTCGGCGCGCTGCATTTCAGCCCGCAGCGGCTCGGCAAAACTGCTGCGATCACCAATAAAGCGTAAGCGTGCGCCACGTTCATGGAATTCATCCATGCGTTCGCGCAAGGTGTTCAGGAACAGGTCCATCAGGACGCCGACCTCCTGCTTGGGCCGCCCCCAATTTTCTGTGCTGAAAGCAAACAGGGTCAGACACTCGATGCCACGCGAATCGCAGGCCTCAATAATCTTGCGCGCGATCTTGCCACCGGCACGATGTCCCATGGTGCGTGGCATCGCGCGCTTCTGCGCCCAGCGGCCATTGCCATCCATGATGATGGCGATATGGCGCGGGCGCCCCGCAACACTGGAACTGGCTGACATCCGGCGTTTACTCAAACCGACATGATCTCGGTTTCCTTGGCGTCCAGCAAGGCGTCAACTTCAGCGACATATTTATCGGTCAGCTTCTGGATTTCCTGCTCGCCACGATGCTCGTCGTCTTCACTGATCATTTTCTCTTTGACCATGTCTTTGAGCGTCTGATTGGCGTCACGCCGGGCATTGCGTATCGAAATGCGAGCACTTTCACCTTCACCGCGCATGATCTTAGCCAGTTCACGTCGCCGCTCCTCGGTCAATGGCGGGATGCTGATGCGGATCACCGTACCTGCCGTGTTCGGATTCAGACCCAGTTCCGACGTCATGATGGCCTTTTCGATCTTGCCGACCATGTCGCGTTCCCACGGCGTAATGGCCAGGCTGCGACCATCTTCAGCGGTCACGTTGGCGCATTGGCTGATCGGCACTTCTCCACCGTAATAGGCCACCATCACATGGTCGAGAAGACTGGGGTGTGCACGCCCAGTACGAATTTTTCTAAGACTGGTACCCAGCGCTTCGATGGCCTTGCTCATCTGCGCGCTGGCGTCTTTCTTGACGTCTTCAATCATGCCGGGACTCCCGTTACTCGCTATCTTGATTGTCTACCCAGGTGCCCAGCGAATGATCGCCGCGCAATATCTCGAGCAGAGCGCCTTCCTGTGTCATGTCATAAACACACAACGGCATGTTGTGGTCACGGCACAGCACAATGGCAGTTTGATCCATGACCGCCAGACGGCGGTCGAGAACTTCGTCATAACTCAGGCGATCGAAACGCTTGGCGTCCGCCACCTTGGCCGGATCCGCATCATAGATGCCGTCGACCTTGGTTGCCTTGAGCATCAGTTCAGCATTGATTTCGACCGCGCGCAGGGCTGCAGCAGAATCCGTGGTGAAAAACGGATTGCCGGTACCCGAGGCAAAAATCACAATGCGGCCCTTCTCCAGATGGCGCACCGCACGACGACGAATGTAGTCCTCGCAAACCTGGTTAATGCGTACCGCCGACAGCACCCGGCATTTCTGCCCGTGGCGCTCGAGCGCATCCTGCATGGCCAGTGCATTGATGACCGTAGCGAGCATGCCCATGTGGTCACCGGTGACACGGTCCATGCCGGCGCCCGCCAGCCCTGCCCCGCGGAAAATATTGCCGCCGCCAACCACGATGGCAACCTGCGCGCCGGCTTGCGCCAGCTCGCCGATCTGGATCGCCAAACGCCCCATGACCGCTGGTGAAATACCGTATTCGGCATCGCCCATCAGGGCCTCGCCGCTCAATTTAAGAAGAATTCGCTTGTGACGCAGATCGCTCATGAGCTGGCTTGATCATCCCCTTGTCAAATGGTGGCGCACATGAATCGCACCTGAAAAAAGGCCCCGTAAACGGGGCCTTGGTTTCAATCTATCTATTATGACTGATTTTACGCTCGCATCGGCGAACATTTGCTCGCCAAGCGTGTGGTCGCGCGATGCACGACCACAACATAATCAGGCGTTCGCTGCTGCAGCTGCCTGTGCGGCAACTTCGTCAGCGAAATTGGCTTCCTGCTTCTCGATGCCTTCGCCCACTTCCATGCGCACAAATGCAGTCACTTTGGCACCGGCACCGGCTAGCAACTTCTCAACCGTGACGTCCGGATCCTTGACGAAAGGCTGGCCAACCAGGGTGATTTCCTGCAGGTACTTACGCACACGACCTTCAACCATCTTCTCGATGATTTCGCGTGGTTTGCCACTGCCTTCAGCCTGAGCGATCAGAATTTCACGCTCTTTTTCCAGCAGTTCAGCCGGCACATCGTCAGCCGAAACATGAGCCGGCGCGCTGGCCGCAACATGCATGGCAATGTCCTTGCCGAGCTCTTCGTTGCCACCTTCCATCGCGACCATGACGCCAATGCGGCTGCCGTGCAGGTAGGTGAACACCTGACCGGTGCTTTCGAGCTGCGCGACGCGACGCAGGCTCATGTTCTCACCCAGCTTGGCAATCAGGGCACGGCGTGCTTCGTCCAAAGTCTGACCATTGGCACTTTCGGCCAGCAGTTCCTGCGGATCGGTCTTGCCGGTCGCCAGGGCCACATCAGCAGCGGTCTTGGCCAGCGTCTGGAATTCGTCGCCTTTGGAGACGAAATCGGTTTCGCTGTTGTACTCAACCATCACAGCCTGCTTGCCGTCGCCGGCAATCGACACGCTCAGCACGCCTTCAGCAGCAACCCGACCAGCTTTCTTGTCAGCCTTGGCCTGACCGTCCTTACGCATTTTTTCCAGCGCAGCTTCGACGTCACCGTCGGTCGCTTCCAGAGCGCGTTTGCAGTCCATCATCGCGGCGCCGGAGCGTTCGCGCAGTTCTTTTACCAATGCAGCGGTAATTGCCATTTACTTCGACTCCTCAGAAGCAGGGGTTTCAGCGTTCGCCTCAACGGCGGGGGCAGCAGGCTCGGCAGCAGCAGCGGGCTCAGCAGCAGGCGCTGGTTTCGCCGCAGGAGCAGCTTCCTTGGGCTTGCGCGCGGTGGTCACGGAACCACGGCCGGCGAGCACGGCGTCTGCTATCGCAGAGGTGTACACAGAGATGGCGCGGGTCGCGTCATCATTGCCAGGAATGATGCTGTCTACATTTTTCGGCGAGTTGTTGGTATCGACGACGGCAATGATCGGAATACCCAGTTTGCGCGCTTCTTTGACAGCGATGCTTTCGTAACCCACATCGATAATAAACAGCGCATCAGGCAGCGAGCTCATGTCGCGAATACCCTGCAAGCTGCGGCTCAGCTTGTCGTATTCACGCTGCATCATCAGCGACTCTTTCTTGGAGAACTTGAATTTGGCAGCATCTTTGATCTGCTCTTCCAGCTCTTCCATACGCTTGATCGACTGCTTGACCGTCTTGAAGTTGGTCAGCATGCCGCCCAGCCAGCGATGGTTCACGTACGGCATTTCGCAACGCTCGGCTTCCTTGCGGACAACCTCCTGTGCGGAACGCTTGGTCCCTACAAACATGATACGACCGCCATTGGCCGCAACGCGGCTGGCGTGGTTGTAGGCGTCCTTGAGCATCGGCAGCGTGTGCTCAAGATTGATAATGTGAATCCGGTTGCGCGCACCGAAGATGTACGGCGCCATTTGCGGATTCCAGTAACGGGTGCGATGCCCGAAATGCGCGCCGGCTTCAAGCAGCTGACGCATAGTGACCTGAGTCATGATTTACTCCAGATGGGGTTGGGCCTCCACATACCCCGAGATCGGCCTGCAAGCAGGACCCCCGACAACGGTTTTTGGCATGTGTGCGGATTAAGCCGAAAATTCGGCGGATTTTCCCGCGCTGGCACCCGAAGGGCCTGCGTGGGGCGCGCTTTATAGCATATTGCAGCGCGCTCGCCAATCCGGGGAACGTCGCGCACAGGCGTGCAGGCAGGCTCAGTATCAACCCACTGCGGATTCTGCGATCATATACGGTTGAATCCGGCGCCCTTCACCGTACCACCCTGACGGCGCGGCGCAACCATCATCGAGCTGTCATGCCCATTAGCATCAAAACCCCTGAAGAGATTGAGCACATGCGCACCGCTGGCCGGCTGGCCTCCGAGGTGCTCGACATGATCACACCGCATGTGCAACCCGGCATCAGCACCGATGCGCTCAATACGCTGTGCCACGATTACATCGTGAATGAGCAAGGCGCGATCCCTGCCCCGCTGAACTACCACGGTTTCCCGAAGTCGATCTGCACTTCAGTCAATCACGTGGTCTGCCATGGCATCCCCGGCCCCAAGAAACTCAAGCGCGGCGATATCGTGAATATCGACATCACCGTCATCAAGAACGGATTTCACGGTGATACCAGCCGCATGTTCATTGTCGGCAATGCTCCGGTTATCGCACAGCGCGTATGCGACACCGCGCTTGAATCCATGCACGCCGGCATCGCAATGGTCAAGCCCGGAGTGCGCCTGGGCGACATTGGCCACACCATACAGACGCTGGCTGAGAAAGCCGGCTTTTCGGTGGTGCGCGAGTACTGCGGCCATGGCATCGGGCGCGAATTCCATGAAGACCCGCAAGTCCTGCATTACGGCACGCCGGATACCGGGGTCACGCTGGAAGCAGGCATGACATTTACCATCGAGCCCATGATCAACGTCGGCCGCAAGGACGTAAAACTGCTCCAGGATGACTGGACGGTAGTGACCCGCGACCGCTCGCTCTCGGCGCAATGGGAGCACACCATTTTGGTTACGCCTGATGGACACGAAATACTGACGACTTCAGCAGGCGCCGCATGAACTCGCAACTCATGCCGGAACTGGCTGAGCTCAGCCCGGCTGAACTCAGCGAGCTGCTTGCCCGCCACCCAGGCGATCCGATTGCCTGGCGTCAGCTGTTGACCGAAATCCGCGAGGCGCAGTCGCAATCCTTTCGCAATGGCACGCCGGCCAGCGAACTGATCACCCGCTACACCGCCATCGTTGACCAGATGCTGATCACCGCCTGGTCTAGCCTGGTGCCGCAAGATGCACCGGCTGCACTGGTGGCCGTTGGTGGTTATGGGCGCGGCGAATTGCTGCCCCGTTCGGACATCGACTTGCTGGTGCTGTATGCCGATGGCCAGCTGGATGACATCCAGGGCGAGCTTGGCGCCTTCATCACCTACGCCTGGGACATGGGCCTGGAAGTGGGTCACAGCGTGCGCTCGCCGGCCGAATGTGCGAGTGAGGCCCTGGCCGACATCACGGTGGTCACCAACCTGATGGAAAGCCGTCTGCTGACCGGCCAGCAGGACCTGTTTGAAGCCATGGATCAGGCGATCGGGCCGGACAAGCTCTGGCCGGACGATCAATTCTTCAAGGCCAAGACGGAAGAACAACTGCAACGTTACAAGCAGTATGACGACACCGCCTACAAGCTGGAGCCCAACGTCAAGGAAGGCCCCGGCGGACTGCGCGACATCCAGATTATCGGCTGGGTTACACAACGCCATTACGGCACCGCCGGCCTCGAAGCGCTGCACGCCCAGGGTCTGCTCAAATCCAACGAACTCAGCAGCCTGATCTCCGGGCGCGAGTTTCTGTGGCAGGTGCGCTTCGCCCTGCACATGCTGACCGACCGCGCCGAAGACCGCCTGCTGTTCGACCATCAACTGCGCGTTGCCGAACTGTTCGGATACCAGGACAAAAGCCACAATCTGGCAGTCGAGCAGTTCATGCAGATGTACTACCGCACGATCAAGGGCTTGTCGGCGCTGAACGACATATTCCTGCAGCTGATGGACGAAGACATCTTCCATCGCAAGCAGCGCTCCGAGCCGCAGATTCTGGACGACCATTTCCAGCTGCGTCACGGTTTTATCGAATGCCGTGACGCCGATCTGTTTCAGCAACGTCCTCTGGCCCTGCTTGAAATCTTCCGCACCTGGGCCAACAACGAACACCTCAAGATCAAGGGCATCAGCGCCGACACCCTGCGCGAGATTCGCCGTGATCGCGAATGTATCGCCACGATTCGGGAAAGCCGCGAAGCGCGCCAGTTGTTCATGGACATGCTGCGCATGGAGCGCGGGGTGCTGCACAGCCTCAGACGCATGAACCGCTACGGGATCCTGGGTCGCTACATCCCGGCCTTCGGCAGGATCATCGGGCGTATGCAGTACGATCTTTTCCACACCCTGACGGTCGACGAACACACCCTGTTCGTTGTGCGCAACATACGCCGCCTGGCGGTCCCGGAATTCCGCCACGAATTCCCCGCGCTGTCCGAACTGCACGATCAGTTGAGCAAGCCGGAGCTGCTGTATCTCGCCGGCCTGTTTCATGACATCGCCAAGGGCCGCGAAGGCGATCACTCCGAACTCGGTGCTCAGGATGCCTATGACTTCTGCCAAAGCCATGGCCTGTCCAGTCAGGATAGCGAAACCGTCAGCTGGCTGGTGCGCCACCACCTGCTGATGTCGCTGACCGCCCAGCGCAAGGATGTTTCCGACCCTGACGTGGTCAACGAGTTTGTCGGCCAGGTTGAAACCCTGGATCGACTCAATCTGCTGTATCTGCTGACCGTGTGTGACATCCGCGCGACCAACCCCAAACTGTGGAACGGTTTTCGCGAAGGCCTGCTGCGCTCACTGTATTCATCAACGCGCCGGGTGCTGGAGCGCGGCGATCCGGTTGGCACCTCGGAACTGGTGGCGGAAACCCGTCATGCCGCGCGCATGATGTGCCTGGAATACGGCCTGCCCGAAGCACGCATCTCTCAGGTGTGGGAGCGCTTCGAAGACGATTACTTCCTCAAGCACCGGGCTGAAGAGATCGCCTGGCACGCCCAAGCCATCGTCAATGCCCCCGCTGATCAGCCCAGCGTCCTGGTACGCCATTTCAGCGAACGTGGCACTGCGGTCCTGATCTACATGAAGGACGCGCCCAAGCTGTTCGGCATGACCAGTTCCTGTCTGGCTCAACTGGGCCTGAGCATCCTTGATGCACGGATTCAATCGAGCCTGGATAACTACGTTCTCGATACGTTCATCGTCAGCGAGGCCGACGGCAGTGAGATCACCGACCCCAACCGGCGTCAGGAAATCGGCCAGACCCTGGGGGCAACCCTGGCCCGGGCCGAAAGCCCGCAACCGGTTGCACGCAGGGTGTCCCAGCGAGCGCGGCATTTCTCCACCCCGGTACAAATCTACTTCACGGTTGATAACGACAAAAACCAGACGCTGATGGAACTGGTCGCAGATGACCGCCCCGGCCTGCTGGCCACCATTGGCATGGTGTTCGACGAACTCGATGTCGAACTGCGCGCGGCCAAAATCGGCACCATCGGTGAACGTGCAGAAGACGTGTTCTTCCTCACCGACCGCAAGGGCCGCGCTCTCACCGACCCCGCCGTGCTGCATGCGCTGCGTGAAGGGGTCACCGAACACATTAATCTTTTGACTGACAGCACCAAATGACACAAGACCTGCAAAACCAGATCGAAACCGCTTTTGAAAATCGCGCCGACATCGACCCCAACGACACCACCTTGCGTGAAGCCGTCGCTCAAGCCATTGCTGGCATAGACAACGGCAGCCTGCGCGTAGCCGAGCCGACCAGCGACGGCTGGCAGGTCAATCAGTGGCTGAAAAAAGCCGTACTGCTGTATTTCCGCCTGCACGACAATGTCGTCATTGAAGGCGCTGAAACCACCTATTTCGACAAGGTTCCGGGCAAGTTCAGCGGCTGGAGCGATGCAGATTTCCGCGCTCTGGGTGCCCGCGTGGTGCCGCCTGCCATGGTGCGCAAGGGCTCCTACATCGCCCCCAGCGTGGTTTTGATGCCGAGCTACGTCAATATCGGCGCTTATGTCGACAGCGGCACCATGGTCGACACCTGGGCCAAGGTCGGCTCCTGCGCCCAGATCGGCAAGAACGTTCACCTGTCCGGCGGCGCTGGCATTGGCGGTGTTCTTGAGCCGCTGCAGGCCAACCCCACCATCATCGAAGATGACTGCTTCATCGGCGCACGCTCGGAAATCGTTGAAGGCGTGATCGTTGAGCGCGGCGCGGTGATTTCCATGGGCGTTTTCATTGGCCAGAGCACCCCGATTTTCAACCGTGAGAGCGGCGAAATCAGCTACGGTCGTGTGCCCGCAGGCAGCGTTGTGGTCGCCGGCTCCTTGCCCAAAAATGGCCCGGGCGGCGCCTACAACCTGAACTGCGCTGTGATCGTCAAGCAGGTCACCGAAAGCACTCGCGCCAAGGTTGGCATCAACGAACTGCTACGCGAGGCGGCCACACAATCGTGAATGTCGACTGCGCAGCAGCCCGCGAGCTGCTGCTGGATCTCATTGCCCGCCGCTCACTGACCCCGGATGATGCCGGCTGCAGCCAACTTCTGGCCGAAGCCCTGTCGCCCTACGGTTTCGAACACGAATGGCTGAATCACAACGGCGTGACCAATCTCTGGTCGGTGCGCCGCTGTGGCCGCGAAAATGCGCCTTTGGTGGTCTTTGCCGGCCACACAGATGTGGTCCCGACCGGCGCACTGTCGAGCTGGGATTCGGACCCGTTTGTGCCGACCCTGCGCGATGGTGTGCTCTACGGGCGCGGCGCAGCGGACATGAAATCCGGTCTGGCTGCAATGACCATTGCGGCGCAAAGCGCCGCCGCAGAAAAACTCAACTTCGACCTCGCCTTTCTCATCACCAGCGATGAGGAAGGCCCGGCGCGCGACGGCACACGCTATGTTGCCGACGTGCTGAAGCAACGCGGCGTTCAGCCCGACTTCGTGATTGTGGGTGAGGCCACAGCCGATGAAGTGATTGGCGACCGCTTCATTGTCGGACGACGCGGATCCATCGGCTGCAATTTGACCGTGCTCGGTGTGCAGGGCCATGTTGCCTACCCGCACAAGGCCGACAATCCGGTCCACCGGGTCATGCCGGCGTTGAATGAACTGATTGCAACACGCTGGGATGAAGGCAATGCCGACTTCCCGCCAACCAGCTTTCAGATTTCCAACATCAACAGTGGCACCGGCGCGACCAACGTGATTCCGGGCCAGGCCGAAGTGGTGTTCAACTTCCGCTACGCTCCGTGCTCCTCAGCCGCGGATCTGAAACAGCATGTCACCGACTGTCTGGATCGCCACAACGTGCGTTACGAGGCGGACTGGTGGCACACCGGAGAGCCGTACTACACCCCACCCGGCATTCTGACTGAAGCGGCCGACGCCGCAATTGACCAGATTACCGGTCGCTCGCCGGTGCACTTCACCGGCGGCGGCACCTCTGACGGGCGCTTCCTGGCCCCTCTGGGTGCTCAGGTGATTGAACTGGGCCCGGTCAGCGCCAGCATCCACAAGTTCAACGAGCACCTCAAGCTCGAAGATTTCGATGCCCTGTGCCAGATTCACACCGCTTTGCTGAGCGAGCTTTCACAGCGCGTAGCCTGAAGGTTCGCACAGGAGTTCACGGCGTGAGCTGATCGCCGAGCCCTCGAGCCGGAACAGGCTTCCGCACAAACAAAAACGGCCGGATAAACCGGCCGTTTTTCGTGATTTCGTGGAAACCGCTCAGCCCGCGTTTTCCATATCCGCAGAGTACTCACCCAGCGCCGCAGCACTGTTGCAACGCGCGCGGTGCATGAACGCAGCCTGACCTGCAGCCACGTTGCCGGCTTCACCGCCCCAGGCCTTGAGTGCAGCAGCCTGCAGCGCACGGCCGTAGGAGAAGCTCAACGCCCAGGGATGCGGACCCAGCTTGTTCATGGCATCCAGATGGGCGGTTGCCAATTCATCGCTCTGACCGCCGGACAGGAACACGATGCCAGGCACAGCGGCCGGCACGTAGCGGGTCAGACAACGTACGGTGGCTTCAGCCACAGTCTGGATGTCAGCCTGCACCGGGCACTTGGTACCCGAGATCACCATATTCGGCTTGAGCAGCATGCCTTCAAAGGCCACGCCCTGTGCATCAAGCTGACCGAAAACGGTCGCCAGTGCTGCGGCGGTCACGTCTTCACAGGTTTCAATGTCATGTGATCCGTCCATGATCACTTCCGGCTCGACGATCGGCACAATGCCCTGCTCCTGGCACAAGGCCGCATAGCGAGCCAGCGCATGGGCGTTGGTGTCCAGGCAATACATGCTGGGCAGGTCTTCGTCGATATTGATGACCGCGCGCCACTTGGCGAAACGAGCACCGGCTTTGCGGAATTCGATCAGACGATCACGCAGACCATCAAGACCTTCGGTAATTTTTTCGCCATCTGCACCGGCAAGATCCTTGGCACCTTTGTCGACCTTGATACCCGGAATCACACCCTTGTCGGCCAGCAGCTTGGAAAACGGCGTACCGTCAGCCGAATTCTGGAACAGGGTTTCTTCATACAGGATCACGCCGCTGACGCATTTTTCCACACCGTCTGCTGAAAACAGCATGTCACGGTAGGCACGGCGCGACTCTTCGGTCGACTCAACATCAATGGAATCGAAGCGCTTCTTGATCGTCGGCGAGCTTTCGTCCGCCGCTAGAATGCCCCGACCTGGCTCGACCAATTCACGCGCAGTGGCGCTCAGCACATCCAGATTCATTGTTCGTTTCTCCTTTGGATTCAGTCAGTTCGCTTGCAGCTTCTGGTCATGGCAAACGAACGGCTTAGGTATGCCGGAACCACCAGCAAAGGCAGGCCGGGATGCAGCCGGGTATTTTAGCAGAAGCGGAGGCGACTCAGACTTCGCGCATGCGGATGAGGTAGTCGCGGCTGGCCGCTCTCACCCGCGGTGCCAGGAGCAGCGTTGCGGTCATGGTTGGGATCGCCATCAAGGCGTACATGCCATCGATCAGATTGAGCGCCGCGCTCAATGGCAACAATGCCACGAACACGATGGAAACCAGGTAGACCCGGCGGTACCAGATTTCGGCCCGTGCGCCGAACAGGTACACCGCGCATTGAGTCCCATAAAACCAGTAGGTTGTGATGGTGGTGATGCCAAACACCAGGACCATGACATAGAGCAACGCGACACCGAAGCCGGCATAGACACTTTCAAAGGCTTGCCCGGTCAAGCTGGCGCCGGACAACTCGCTAATGTTGGCGACATCGGTGACCAGCAGGGCCAACGCGGTTGCGGTACACACAATCAAGGTATCAATAACCGGCCCGAGCATCGCGACTATGCCCTCGCGCACCGGCTCGGAGGTGCGCGCAGTGCCATGCGCCATCACTTCAGTGCCGATACCGGCCTCATTGGAAAACAGACCGCGCCGCACACCCAGCAGCATGACCGCAACCAGACCACCTGCGCCGGCCGCCTGCGGCGAAAAGGCTTCGCGGAATATCGAGAAAAACGCCGGCAAAACAGACTGCCAATGCGTCATCAGGATGCCGCTTATAGCCAGCAGATAGATCAGGCACATGCTCGGCACCAGACGCGAGGCCACGGCACCAATGCGAACAATGCCACCGCGCACGACCAGCCAGCAGAACACCATAATCACAATACCCAGAGCCAGCGGCACAAGGGCATGGTCCATGTCGCGCGGCGCCAGCACCAGCGCTTGCGTGGTCTCGACCAACTGATTGACTTGCAGCGCGGGCAGACAGCCGATCAAACCGGCAATACAAAACATGTAGGCGAGTGGACGAAAGCGCGCAGACAGACCTTCATGTATGACCCACATCGGTCCACCACGCAGTTGCCCCTGGTCATCGCGACCGCGATACATGACTGCCAGCGTGCCGGTGAAGAATTTGGTCGCAACCCCAACCACCGCGGTCATCCACATCCAGAAGATGGCGCCCGGACCACCCAGCTCGACCGCCACCGCGACGCCGGCAATATTGCCCAGCCCGATGGTCCCGGCCAACGCGGCACTGAGCGCTTCAAAATGACTGAGCTGCCCCGGCGCATTGCTGTCGTCGTGCTGCGAGTTACCCCGCAGCAAGCCTATGGAATGCGGCAGAAGGCGGTACGGTGCACCACGGCTGAACAGCAGCAGAGTGAGCCCACCACCGAGCAGAAGCACCACCAGCGGCATGCCCCACACGAACGACGCAAACTGCGCCAGTGCATTTTCAATTCCAGTCATGGGCCCGTCATAAGCAGGCTTTGGGCCAACTCGGCGATTGATCAGCCATCGCGCAACAAATTGATGAGATTGGACACGGCTGCATTGGCCGAACCGAGATAGGACGCCATCACCAGCGAGTGGTTGGCGAACAAGGAGTAGCCGGAGCCGTTGAGTATCATGATGGTGCGCAGCGGTCGGTTGGCCGACTCCAGTTCACGCAAGACCTGGCGATACTGCAAGGCGGCCTGCTTGTCTGTCAGCACTTCGGCAAAATCAGCCTCGGCCGCCTGCATCAATGCCTGCAACGCCCAGGCGGTACCGCGCGCTTCAAAAAACACATCATCGAGTTGCAGCCACGGCGTTTTCTCAACCGACTCGCGCATATCCTGCGGCGCCACATCGCTGGCCGCACCACCAACGCCCTGCTCCAGCACCGCATCATTGACGGTCATCTTGCCGACGCTCATACCCAGGCGCTGAACCATGCTTCCCAGCCGTTTTTCCACCACCTGCATCCAGTCCACCAGGTTTTCCGCATTGGCATAAAAATTGGCGTCACCCGCAGCAAGACGCTCGCGGTAGTCAATGAGCAAATCAATGCCCTGTCGATACTCCGCTTCGGCACGCGGAAACATCCAGCTGTGATTGTCGATATTGAACTTGGGCTCGGCCTGAGCCAGCTTGGGATCCTCGGCCGACTGGCTCTGACTGCGGCTGATCTCATTACGCAACACACGGTTCAAGTCGCGCAGTTGCTTGAGCACCCCGAATTCCCAGTTCTGGATATTGTCCAGCCACCAGGCCGGCGGGGTCACATCATTGCTGATGTAGCCACCTCGTTTATCCAGCAGCGTCTGCGCCACGGCGACGCCGGCCTGCACGGTCTGCACCCCGACACGCTGATCGCGCACCGTGGGGAACGTCGGCACGCTCGGCGTCATGCTGATCCACATGCCCCACAACACAAGCACAACAGCCAGCATTGCGCCGCCCAGCGCCCACAAACCCCAGCGCTGTTCTCGAACGTCCTGCAACCAGGCCAGCGTTTTCACAACCATGCGTCGACTTCATCTGCTATGTCAGCCGTGATGGTTGGGCCATGCGTCGCCTGGGTCAAGTCCCGGCCGTGGTTTTTTGCTGCTGCAACTGCAACGCCTCGAACACGCCTTCGGTACTCAGGTGCACCGGCAAATGCGCAAGCACCTGCGGCGCGGCCTTGAGACGATCCATCACCGGCCCCTTGACCTCGGCCAGATGCAACTGAATGCCTGCACGCGAGAAGTCCTGGGTGAGATGTTCGAGCATTTCCAGACCGCTGGCATCGATATAACTCACCGCCGACATGACCAAAACCACGTCGCTGACCTCCGGCTGTTCAGCAACCTGATCGGCGATGAATTTCTGCACCACGGCCACATTTGCGAAGTACAGATTTTCATCCGGTCGGATAAACAGCGCGCCGTGCAGCGTCTGCACATCATGACGCTGCACATTGCGAAAGTGCTCGGTTCCCGGAACCCGCCCGATCAAGGCGATATGCGGCTGACTGGTGCGCCACAGATAAAGCACCAACGACAAACCAATTCCCACCAGTAAACCGGGCTCGATACCCAGAATCAAAACCCCGAGCAGTGTTGCGACCTGCGAAGCGCCATCGGCGCGGTCATAGCGCAAGTGACGCAGCACCGAACCAAAATCGACCAGTTGCCACACCGCAACAACAATGATGGCCGCCAGCACAGCCTTGGGCAGGTGAAAGAACCACTGGGTGAAAAACACCGCCACCAGCGCCACCAACGCCGAGGTCATAAGCGCCGCACGCTGGGTTTGTGCACCCGCATCGAAATTCACCACGGAGCGGGAAAACCCACCCGCAACCGGCATGGTTCCAGCAAATGCCGCGCCGAAATTGGCCAGTCCCAGAGCACGCAGCTCCTGATCCGGGTCGATCTTCTGACGCCGGCGGGCCGCCAGCGCTTTGGCCACCGATATGCTTTCGACATAGCCAACCAAAGCAATGAGCACCGCAGGCCCAGCCAGCTCCAGCCAGCCTCCGGCGCGGAAGAAAGTCAGATCCGGCGCTGGCAACCCGGCGGGGATGGCGCCAACGATATTGAGCCCCTGATCAGCGCCCGCCCACAGCGCCGCAACTGCGGTACTCACAGCCACAATGGCCAGCGGGGCCATTCGGGTAATCATCAGCGAGGTGCGTGGACCAAGACCCGCAGCGCGCGAAGCATGCGCCAGCGGTGTGCGCGCCAGCAGCAGCGCGGCAATGGCCAGCACGGAAAACGCGATCGTCAGCAGGTGTGCCAATTCAAGGTTTTGCCACAATCCAGCAAGGGTTTCGTAGGCTGATCCGCGATCCAGCGACAGACCAAGCAGTATGGGTATCTGACTCAGCACAATCAGCAGCGCCGCACCGGTGGTAAAGCCACTGAGTACCGGGTGACTGATGAAATTGACCAACACACCCAGGCGCAAAACCCCCATCAGGAACAGCAGTGCGCCGACCTCGAAAGCCAGAATCATGGCTCCGCTAAGCCAGCGTTGCGGATCGTTGGCGGCAAACTCGGACAGCGCCGCAGCAACCATCAAAGCCGCCACGGCAACCGGCCCCACGGCTAGACTGCGACTGGTCCCGAAAACCGCGTAGATCGCGGGTGGCAATATCGACGCATACAATCCCAGCTCGGGCGGCAGCCCGGCCAGCAGCGCATAGGCCATACCCTGTGGAATCAGCAAAATCGCGGTGATCGCACCTGCGATCAGATCGTCACCCAGCGCACCCTTGCCGGCGCTGCGTATGTGTTCGATCAGCGGTATGCGCATCAGGCCTGACCGCAGGCCAGATTGGCCGGCACGGCAACATCCATGAGCTTGGGATTCGGCAGGTTCAAATTGTTCATGATCGCCACATACTCCTCTTCCGACTTGCCGGCCAGGCGCGGATTGAAGCGCTTTTCTTCGCCAATCGATGACACCGTCCATCCACGGTAATCATGTCCTGGATAGACCCGCGTTTCATCCGCCAGACCAAACAATTTCCGAGTGATCGAATGCCATGATTTGTGCGCATCACCGCCCTGAAAATCGGTGCGCCCGGTGCCGCGAATCAGCAGTACATCCCCGGTAAAGACCATGCCAGGCCCTCCCGCACTGAGATGAAAGCTGAATGACTCATCGGTGTGGCCCGGTGTGTACAGGGCCTCCAGCGTCAAATCATCTACCCGGATGCGATCACCATCGCGAACCTGTTCAGACACGCAAGCGGCCTTGGTGAACTCGCCCATCAGCGTCACACACCCGGTGTGGTCGCGCAGATCACCCAGCGCGGTGACGTGATCGGCA
>JBFKEC010000032.1:0-17358 GCA_041619315.1 Oceanococcus sp.
CTGGCTCTGGCCCAGGAGTTTGAAAACGTCCTGCTCATGCGGACCTTGTCCAAATGGGGTTTGGCCGGGTTGCGTCTGGGCTTTATTCAGGGGCCGGCCGGCTGGATAGACGAACTCGACAAGCTGCGGCTGCCTTACAACATCAACGTACTGACGCAGGCCAGCGCTGAGTTTGCGCTGGCCCATGCGCAGGCTTTCGATGAGCAGATCGATGTGCTGTGCGCCGAGCGCGAAAAGCTGGCTGGCGCGCTCGCTGCACTGCGCGGCACTACGGTGTATCCCAGCGCGGCCAACTTTTTGTTGGTCCGGCAGGCGCCGCAACAGGCGCGCGCGGTGCTTGAGGCCCTGTCGCAGGCGGATATTCTGATCAAGAATCTCGACGCCGGGCATCCCGCGCTGGCCGGCTGTTTGCGTCCAAGTATCGGGACCCCTGAGCAAAACGAGCATTTGCTCGAAGTGTGGGGCGCGGTCGCTGGCGCAGCCTGAGGCAGTATTTTTTGCCAAGATAGCAATGCTTGAATGTTATACTTGCAGGTCGGGGCGCCGCACTCTGGCCTGCTTGATATCAACCGGTTCAATCAAGCCGGCGTGGTGTACGGGAGAATAGCGGCTGACTGGGCATGTCTTCACCATGCCGAAGAAAAAAGATCTACCAGGAGTTACGCGATGAGTTCTAACGGCGTGGATGTCGGCAAACGCCGCTTCCTGACGCTCACCGGTGTTGCGGCAGGGGGTGTTGGAGCCGCCGCCGCTGCTTGGCCATTTCTGGCCTCGCTGGCACCGAGTGAAAGGGCTAAGGCCTTGGGTGCACCGGTTACGGTGGACATTTCCAAGCTGCAAGAAGGACAGCTGCTGATTTCGACCTGGCGTGGAAGCCCGGTATGGATCGTGCGTCGTTCGCAGGAAATGTTGGACAACCTGAAGGCGGTTGAAGACAACTTGCGTGACCCTGCGTCGCAGCAGGAACAGCAACCGGCTTATGCCCAGAACGATACCCGTTCGGTGGTGCCGGAAGTGCTGGTCATGATCGGGCGCTGTACCCACCTTGGCTGTTCGCCGTCTTATCGTCCGGAGTACCCGGCAGAAGATCTGGGTGCGGACTGGAAGGGTGGCTTTTTCTGCCCTTGCCATGGTTCCAAGTTCGATCTGGCCGGTCGCGTCTACAAAGGCGTGCCGGCGCCGCTGAATATGCCGGTGCCGCCGCATCGCTACGAAGGCGAATCCACTATTGTCGTCGGCGAAGATCCGGAGGTCGCGTAAATGGGCATTGTTGCGAATCCACACAAGACCACAGGCTTTCTTGGCTGGATCGATGATCGATTCCCGCTGACAAAGATGTGGCGTGACCACGTCTCCGAGTACTACGCACCGAAGAATTTCAACTTCTGGTACTACTTCGGGTCGCTGGCCATGCTGGTGCTGGTCAATCAGTTGCTGACCGGCATTTTCCTGACCATGCACTACAAGCCGTCCGCTGAACTGGCGTTCGGTTCGGTCGAATACATCATGCGCGACGTCCCCTGGGGGGATTTGATCCGCTATCTGCATTCCACCGGGGCATCGGCGTTCTTTATCGTCGTTTATCTGCACATGTATCGCGGGCTGCTTTACGGTTCCTACCGCAAGCCGCGCGAACTGATCTGGGTGTTCGGCTGCCTGATCTACCTGGCACTGATGGCCGAAGGCTTCTTCGGTTACGTGCTGCCATGGGGTCAGATGTCCTACTGGGGCGCCCAGGTGATCATCTCGCTGTTTGGCGCGATCCCGGTGGTTGGCGAAGATCTGGTGATCTGGATTCAAGGTGATTTCGTGCCTTCGGATGCAACCCTGAACCGTATTTTTGCCATGCACGTGATTGCCATTCCGTTCGTGCTGGTCGGTCTGGTGGTGGCCCATCTGATGGCGCTGCACGAAGTGGGTTCGAACAACCCCGACGGTGTCGATATCAAGAAGGACAAGGATGAAAACGGCGTGCCCAAAGATGGGATTCCGTTCCACCCGTACTACACCGTCAAGGATCTGTTCGGGGTGTCGGTGTTCCTGGCCGTCTTCCTGACCATCGTGTTCTTCCTGCCGGAAGTCGGCGGCCTGTTCCTGGAAAAACCCAACTTCCAGGAAGCCAATCCGGCGGTGACGCCTGAGCACATTGCACCGGTGTGGTACTTCACGCCGTTCTACGCGATGTTGCGAGCGGTGCCGGACAAGCTGTTCGGCGTGATCACCATGTTTGGTGCAGTGCTGATCCTGTTCGTGTTGCCGTGGCTGGATCGCAGCCCGGTCAAGTCGATCCGCTACAAAGGCCCGATCTTCAAGATTGCGTTGGCTCTGTTCACGGTCAGCTTCGTGATCCTGGGTTGGCTTGGTCTGGAGGCGCCGACCGAAGGCAAAACCCTGGCCGCGCGGGTCTTCACGATCATTTACTTCCTGTTCTTCCTGCTCATGCCAATCTATTCCAAGATGGACAAGACCAAGCCGGAGCCAACGAGGGTGACGTCATGAATCGCCTGCTAATCGCACTTTCGATGCTGCTGGCGGTAAGTGCTGCCAGCGCCGCCGGCGGTGGCGGCGTGCTCTATTCGTTCAAGCCGGATGTGTCCAACACCGCTTCGGTCCAGCGTGGCGCCAAGTACTTCATGAATTACTGCTCAGGCTGTCATTCCATGGAATATTTGCGCTTCAACCGCCTCGCGGCTGACAACGCGATTCCGGAAGATTTGCTCGGCAACTTGATGTTCACCAGCGACAGCCCGGGGGATCACATCCTGTCGGCCATGCCGCAGGAAAAGGCTCAGGCCTGGTTTGGTCAGGCACCGCCTGATCTCACGCTGACCGCGCGTCTGCGTGGCCCGGACTGGGTCTACAGCTTCCTCAAGAGCTTCTATCTGGATGACAGCAAGGCTACCGGCACCAACAACCTGCAGCTGCCGGGGGCATCCATGCCGCACGTGCTGGGTGGTTTGCAGGGTTATCAGGTGCTTGGCCACGATGACCACGCTGAGGAACAAAGCGGTGGCCATCACGGGCCGGTTGAACCGCCTTTCGAGTTGGTCAGCGAAGGTTCGTTGTCGGAAAAAGAGTACGACGGTGTGGTTGCCGATCTGGTCAATTTCATGAGCTATGCGGCCGAGCCCGGCAAGCTGCGCATGCATGACCGTGGCTTCTGGGCCCTGCTGTACATCGTGCTCATCCTGATTCCGCTGACCTATGCGATCAAGCGCGAATTCTGGAAAGACGTACACTAAACACCTTCGGGTTGTCTTCAGAACAAAGCCGGCCTGCGCCGGCTTTGTTGTTTTTGAGCCCGACAAAAAGCATCCAAGGTTTGCCCATGATTCCCCGAAAGCCCTATCTGTTACGCGCCATGATTGAATGGTGCGAGGACAACGGACTGACCCCGCTGGTCGCGGTTGATGCGACCCAGCCTGATGTACGCGTGCCGCAGGATTTTGTTGAGGAAGGGCGGATTACCCTCAATGTCAGCTTCTCGGCAATGAAACAGCGTGAAGTCAGCAATGAAGCGCTGACGGGGTTCGCGCGTTTTGGCGGGCGCAGTGAGGCGTTGGACGTGCCCATGGCGGCAATTGAGGCCATGGTCGTGCGCGAGACCGGTGAAGGCATGATGTTCCCCGATGAAGCGGAAGATCAGTCGCCATTGACCGAGCGCCTGCAGGACGAGATTCGTGCGGTCACCGAAGATGACCATGAACGGCATGCGGATGACAATGGTTCGGATGAGCCGCCGCGGCCACCGCGTGGTCGGCCAAACCTCAAGCTGGTCAAATAGCCGGCAGCGTTTTGTCGGGGTTGAGTATTCCGGCCGGATCAAAAACCTGCTTGAGTTGATGCATCAGGGTCAGCGTGGTGGGTGAGACCTCACGCGCCACATAGTCGCGTTTGGACATGCCTACACCATGTTCACCAGACAGTGTGCCGCCCAGTCCGAGCACGCAGTCAAACACCGCATCCAGACACGGTTCAACCGCTTCGCGCTGAGCGGCTACGGCGAAATCGGCCAGTATGTTGACGTGAACATTGCCATTGCCAGCATGGCCGAAATTCACGATCGGCAGGTCAAAGCGCCGTGAGATGTCCTGCAGTTGCCGGATCAACTCGGGCAGGCGTGATACCGGTACCACCACATCTTCGTTGATCTTGTGTGGCGCCAGCGAGCGCAGGCATGGGGACAGCGCCTTGCGTGCCTGCCACAAGGCCTTGGCACTTTGCGGGTCTTCGGCCACCGACCATTGCAGGCGTGAGCTGTGCGCTGCGGCGTGTTGTAAGGCTTGCGCATCGGAGGCCAATTGCTGCGCATCACCGTCGATATCGATCAGCAGCAGAGCCTGGGTTTCGGCGGGCAATTCAACACCGCCCTGTTCACGTACCAGACGCACGGCGGTGGCATCCATGAACTCCAGCGCGCACGGGCGCACGGGCTGGGCCATCATGGCGGACACCGCGCTGGCCGCAGCGTCGACGCTGGCATAGGCAGCGCGGATGCTCCAGCTCGCAGCGGCGCGGGCTCGCAGCAGCAGGGTCGCTTCAGTGATGATCGCCAGTGTGCCTTCCGAGCCGACCAGCAGGCGGGTCAGGTCGTACCCCACCACGCCCTTGGTCGTGCGGCAGCCTGTCTCGATGATGCGCCCATCGCCAGTTACGGCGGTCAAACCCAGGATGTTGTCGCGACAGGTTCCGTATTTGACCGCATGGGGGCCACCAGCATTGCAGCCCAGATTGCCGCCAATGGTGGAAAAGCCGGCGCTGGTGGGATCGGGCGGCCAGAACAGTTGGGCCTCCAGCGCGTGGGCCTGCACGTCACCATTGCGGGTGCCGGCCTGGCAGCGCAGATACTGGTTCTGCGGTGAGAATTCGAGGATGTGATTCATGCGCTCTAGGCTGAGCACCACACCGCCACGGGTGGGCACCGTCGCGCCGACCGTATTGGTGCCGGCCCCGCGAACCACCAGCGGTATGTGCTGCTGCGTGCACCAGCGTGCCAGCGCGGCTACGCAGGCGGTATCCTGGGCCAGCACCACGGCATCCGGTTGAGCCTGCTTCTTGCTGTTGTCATAGCCATAGGCCA
The DNA here is from genome assembly GCA_041619315.1 of Oceanococcus sp. Classification (GTDB taxonomy): domain Bacteria; phylum Pseudomonadota; class Gammaproteobacteria; order Nevskiales; family Oceanococcaceae; genus Oceanococcus. Next base: position 5,081 of record JBFKEC010000032.1, read on the forward strand.
GACATTGCGCGGGATCATCGAGGACCTGTGCACTGGCACAATGCTGACGCAGTTGTTGCCGTTGTTGCGGTGACAGACTCATACCGCGTCAAACGCGTTGCGATGCCAATTCAGGCTTTCGCCGTTGATCGCGACAACATCAAAGCGCAAGGGTTGATCGGCGCGCTCGGGGTGGCGTGCCAGCCAGTATCGGGTGGCCTGGATGATGCGTTTGCGCTTGTGAGCAGACACGCTGCTGAGGGCGTCGACCAGAGCACCGTCGGCGCGTGCCCGCACCTCGACGATCACCAGTTCTTCGCCATCATCCATGATCAGGTCGATTTCCCCGACCCGGCAGCGCATGTTGCGCTCAAGACTTTGCAGGCCGTGCTGTTCGAGATAGTCGCAGGCCTGCTGTTCGGCCGCGGCGCCGCGGCCGATCATGAGCCGGGCTGACGGTCCGGCGCCACGTGCACCTGGGGGACACCGGAAACAAAGCGGGTGCAGGGCAGGGTGCGCACAATTCGCTGCTGGTCGCGCGACAGTTCACCGGTGGCACCGGGAATTAGCGGCAGCTGACTCCAGTTGGCATTGCGCAATTTGCTCGCCAGCAGATAGGCATCATTGCCCATGGCGTAAAGGCGTTCGTAGCGACGTGCCCGACCAGGCCAAGCCTGGGTCACCTCGGCGCGCCGATTGCGCCAGGTTTCGCTGTTGCCGAGCAGCCATGGCATGGCACAGAACTGAACCCCGTTGAGATCCTTGTCCTGGCGCGGATCGGGTGTGCCGGCGTAGATGCGGCCGCCGGAATAGATCGGCAAATCCTCGGCATGGTAGTACCGCAATTGCGGGCGAATTTGCCGTCCCTGGGTCGGGGTGGCAGCCAGATAAACCAGCTGGGCATCCTGTCGCCGCACCGGCGCGGTGTCGAGTTCTTCGCCGACCAGACGTTGTATGGCTTCAAAGCGCGCGGCGCTTTCCTGCAAGCGCAGCAAGGCCTTGATGGTGGTCTGGTATTCACGCGGGCCACCGCTGAAGAAACTGGCATCGAGCAGCACGCCGCCACCGGCCATGAAGGTTTCACGGAATGCCTGCAACGAGCGCTGGCCCCATTCATCGTCGCTGACCAGTGCAATTGCATGCGTCAGGCCGTCATCCAGAGCGCGCAGCGCTGCCGAACGCGCATCATCTTCGGGTGACAGACCAAATTCCAGCACCGCGGAGTTTTGACCGGACTGGTCGCGGTAATTGAGCGCCAATATGGGCAGGCGGTTGCCGTTGTATTCAACCACGGCCTCGACCTGCTGCTTGTCGAGCGGTCCGACAATCAGTTCGGCGCCATCGGCAACCGCCTGGTCGTAGGCATCCAGGGCGTCCTTGCCGGTGTCATAGATGCGCACGTCCAGCGGGGTGGCGGTGTCGGCGAAATGGGCGGCGATAAAGCCATCACGAACGGCTTTGGCGGCTTCGGAAAGGCGTCCGCTGGTGGGCAGCAGCAAGGCGATACGGCGCACTGCAGAGCGCAGCGTGGTCAGTGCGGTCTGCTCGGTCACGCTGAGATATTCGGCGCTTGCCGGGTGCCCGGGGAAACTGCGTTGCCATTGTGCCAGCGCGTCATAGATGCTGGTTTCATCGGTCCAGAAACGCCGCGCAATTTGTCCCAGTTCAAGCCAGCCCTGGGTGGTCGCGTCGTAGCGTATGGTCGGATCGGCGAGCAGGAAGCGCGAGGTTTCCTGTTGCAGCGACCAGATGCGGGCGTGATTGGTCTGGCGCAGCGTGGCGTCGAGTTGTGCTTCGCGCCGCACCAGCATCAGTGTGGCCGCATCGCCATCATCAAGCAGGCGATAGGCCAGGGCCTGGGCCAGCAGGTAATCACCCAGCGGGCGTGGTCGGCTTGGGCGCATGCTGGTGCTGATGAGCTCCAGCGCCTGAGCCGGATTTTCCTGCAGCGCGGCGAGTAGCGCTTGATAAACCTGTTTGGTGGCTTGCTGCTCGGTGCTCAGTGGCGAACTGGGATACAGCGTGAGCGCTTGCTGAATCAGTTCTGGGGCTTCACCGCGGGCGGCTGACCAGGCTGCAGTTTCCAGCTTGGCAATGCGCGTCGCACCATCGGACATGGCCGCCTCATCCAGCGCCATGACGGCTGCTTCCACATAGGCCTGATCGGCGATCAGGGTGTCAGTGGTGCGCGGCCCCTGAGCGTTTGAGGGGGCGGAGGGTGTGGCCGTCGGCATCCCTGCACAGCCGGCTATGAGCACGGCGGCACAAACCGAAAGGGCCGGGGACAGAAGGCGGGGCAACAGTGAAACGGATTTCATGCGATAGTCGCGAACACGGGCGGCGAAGCCTGCACAGCATAGTGGATTTAAGGAAAGTTTAGGCATGGCAGGGCGGCTGGTGCTGGTGGGAACACCCATAGGCAATCTGGAAGATATCAGTCCGCGTGCGTTGCGCGCGTTGAGTGAGGCTGATCGGATACTCGCAGAAGACACACGGCACAGTGTCCGCTTGCTGCGTCATTTTGGGATCAATACGCCGCTCAGTGCCTGGCATGCTCACAATGAGAATGATCCAGGGCGCCTGGACGGCGTGATCAAGGCGCTGAATGAGGGGGCCACACTGGCCCTGATCAGTGATGCCGGCATGCCGCTGATTGCCGACCCGGGCTACAGTCTGGTGCGCGCAGCCCGCGCCGCCGGTTGCCAGATTGATTGCGTGCCCGGGCCAACCGCGCTGACCATGGCGCTGGTCCTCTCCGGTTTGCCGACAGAGCGCTTTGTTTTCGAAGGTTTTCTGCCGGCCAAAGCGGTTGCGCGGCGTGGGCGTTTGCAGAGCTTGAGGCGCGAAACGCGTACGCTGGTGTTGTATGAATCGCCGCATCGGCTGCGGGCCAGTCTGGCGGATGTCGCCAGCGAGTTGGGTTCGCAGCGTCGCGTTTGCGTGGCGCGTGAGCTGACCAAGCGTTTCGAGTCCGTTCAGGTTGGCAGCGCGGAGGAAATGGCCGCCTGGGCAGCAGATCCCGGCGAGCAGGGCCGCGGCGAGTTCGTGCTGGTGATCGAAGGGTTCGACGAGGTCGAGGATGCGTCGGCGCTGGACGCACGTCAGGTGTTGTATGCGCTGCTCGACGAACTGCCTGCGCGCAAGGCCGCCAAGCTCACCGCCAGGCTTTGCGGGGGCAAGGCCAACACCTATTACCAGTGGGCCCTGGAGCGAGATTGAATCCCGCTGGCCTGTCGCTTGGCCTACAATGCGCACGGGAGCTGGCCAGACAGTCGCGTGCCGCATTGCGGTGCGAGGAAAGTCCGGGCTCCGCAGGGCAGAGTGCCAGGTAACGCCTGGGGGGCGTGAGCCCACGGAAAGTGCAACAGAGAGCAGACCGCCACTCCTTCGGGAGCGGTAAGGGTGAAAGGGTGCGGTAAGAGCGCACCGCATTTCGCGGTAACGTGAATGGCTAGGTAAACCCCACTCGGAGCAAGACCAAATAGGGAAGCAATGGCGTGGCCCGCGCTGCTTCCGGGTAGGTTGCTACAGGCCGACGGTGACGTCGGTCGCAGAGGAATGACTGTCCACGACAAAACCCGGCTTATCGGCCAGCTCCCACCTATTAATAAGCCGCTGCTGAAAAAGTTCAACATTTTTGGCGTATTCGGCTAGAATGCCCGGTTCCATACGGTGGGGAATGTTCCCACCTTGTCCGCGTCAACACGGCTTGTGCATGTGAAAAAGATCGCCTCAAAAAAGACGATATCAATAACTGCGCTGGCCGAAATGCGTCCGCAGAATACCGACGTTCGACGCTAGACATACTCCCTCGCCAGGCTATTGCCTGGCGTTTTCATTTTGGTTACACGAGCGCAGAAACTTATGGGAATCGCCGAGCAACTGGAACAGCAACTGGGTCTGTCCAATGTCACCTTTAAACACGGCCTGACCAAGCAGGAACTGTTTCATGAGGCCATCGCCAACGACCGTGGTCGTGTGCGTATTGATGGCCCGGATGACGAGCAGAAAGCGTTTCCGACCAAACTGGGCGTGCATGGCCCACTGATCTTCTACACCGAGCCGACCTGCACCGGTCGACCAGTACAGGACACGTTTGCCGTGGCCTGGCCGGAGATTGAAGACAAGGTTTGGTGGAAGAACGACTTCAAGAAGTTTGATCCGAGCAAGATTGATGCGCTGTTTGGGCGTGTCATTGATCACCTCAATGCCAAGGGTGGCCATCTGTACGTCAAGGATCAGTACTCCGGTTGGATTTCCAGCTACGCCATTCCGTTGCGCTTCATTGGTGAGTACGCCACCCACGCGATGTTCATCGAGAACATGTTTGTTGACCAGGTCGACGGCGTGGAAAACGAAGACGACAAGCGCTGGACCATCATCAATGTGCCCAGCTTCCGCTGCGACCCTGAGCGTGATGGCACCGCATCTGATCGTGCCGTGATCCTGGACTTCCGCAACCGCCGTGTGATGGTGCTGGGTCGTGCGGATTACTGCGGGATCAACAAGAAAGCCATCTTCACGGTGATGAATTACCTGTTGCCCGAGCGTGGTGAAATGCCCATGCATTCCTCGGCCAATATTGGCAAGGACGGCCATTCGGCGATTCTGTTCGGTCTGTCCGGCACCGGCAAAACCACCCTGTCAGCTGACCCCGAGCGGTTGCTGATCGGTGATGATGAGCACGCCTGGACGTCCGAAGGCGTGTCCAACTTCGAAGGGGGTTGCTACGCCAAGCTGATCGACCTGAACAAAGATGCCGAGCCGGTTATCGCCGCTGCGCTGTCGATGCCGGGCACCCTGATCGAGAACGTGCCGCCGCTGCCGGGTATTGCTCTGGAAGACACCGATCCGCAGGAACTGGATCTGACCGATCAGACGATCACCGAAAACACGCGCTTTTCCTACCCGCTGGCCTGCAATCCGGGGGTTGCCGAAGGTGCCCGCGGCCCGCATCCCAACACCCTGGTGTTCCTGACCGCCGATGCCTTCGGTGTGTTGCCACCGGTGTCGATCCTTGATGAGGACGAAGTCATTTACCACTTCGTATCCGGGTTTACCGCCAAGTTGGCGGGCACCGAAGTGGGAATCACCGAGCCCAAGGCTGCGTTCTCGGCCTGTTTCGGCGCGCCGTTCATGGCCCACAAGCCTTCGGTTTACGCAAAATTGCTGGCCGAAAAAGTCAAACAGCACAAGACCCGCTGCATCCTGCTCAATACGGGCTGGACCGGTGGCGGTTATGGTGATGGACAGCGCATTTCGATCAAGGCGACCCGTGCCATGCTGAACGCAGCGTTGGCCGGTGATCTGCATGCCGAGAGCATGGAATACGACGTGCATCCGATATTCGGTCTGAAAATGCCCAAATCCTGCCCGGGTGTGGACGCCGAACTGCTCAACCCCAAGAACGGTTGGGCCGATGCTGAGCTGTACGATGCCAAGGCCAATGAGCTCAAGGCCATGTTCAAGAAGAACTTCGACAAGAAAGGCTTCGGCGAACTGGGTATCAAGCCGGCAATGTAAGTATTGGCGCTGGGACTTGTCTTTGTGACGCCCAGCGGCTAAATTACGCGGCTGCGCGAAAATGCGTGGCCCGATTTGGGCGGCTAGCTCAGGGGTAGAGCACTGCTTTCACACGGCAGGGGTCACAAGTTCAAATCTTGTGCCGCCCACCAAATCATAAAAACGGCGCCTTCACGGCGCCGTTTTTGTTTGCAGGCGTGATCAACCCGGAGCACATGATGTGGCAAACAACCCCGACACTGGAAGGTCTCAATGCTCAGTCCAAAGGGACGATTCTCGAGCAGGTGGATATCCAATTTATCGAAATCGGTGAGGATTTCCTGCGGGCCAGCATGCCGGTGGATGAACGCACGTTCCAGCCGTTTCGCCTGTTGCATGGTGGTGCCTCGGTGGTGTTGGCCGAAACCATCGGCTCGACGGCTGCGAATCTGTGCCTGAACCCCAAGACGCACTATGCGGTGGGTCTGGATATCAACGCCAATCATGTGCGCGCGGCGACCAGTGGGCGTGTGACTGCAACCACGCGTGCTGTCCATGTCGGCCGTACTACCCAGGTCTGGGCAATTGAGATTGTCGACGATCAAGATCGTATGGTCTGTGTCAGTCGCCTGACCATGGCGGTGGTCGAACGCCGCTGAAGCCGCGGCTGTGGGCTTACAACTCGGGACTGCGGTTTTTCAGCGCCTGGACCACCGCACTGTCGTGCCCATAGCGCAGCTGCGCCGTTATCAGGGCGTCGTGGGTTAGCTTGCGGGCCTGTTGCGCCTGATCCTCCAGGGCCAGTGCTCTGGCCATTTTCAGCTGGCTGGCCAAGGTCTGCCAGTGGTCCGCACCCTGAGTTGCACGGCGCAGGTCCAGCGCCTGTTGCCAGTGATCCAGGGCGCCGGCATCGTGCAGCAGTGCCTGGGCCCATTTTTCATGGATGAAAGCGCGTACGGAATCAGCGGTAGAGCTACTGTCCTGAATGCTCTCGAGCAGGGCATGAAAATCGTTATCCGCTGTGCGCTGCCCATTTTCCAACGCGGTGGCGCTCAGCGCCACGGCTTGTGCCCGCGCGTGCAATAGCGACGTGGTGCCATCAAGCGCACTGCAGCAACGCTCTAGCGCTTGCCCGGCCTGTTTGAACTGGCCCAGTTCCAGATACAGATCTGCCAGATAGCTGGTGATGCCGACATGCAATGGTGAGCCGACACCGACGAAATCCCGGGTCATGCTTTCGGCATCACGCATCATCGGCAGGGCCGCCTCATAGTCACCGAGCTGCCAATAGACTTCGGCCAGATTCTTTTTCAGCGCGGCCAGTGCCGCCGACGGCCCGAAAAGCCGGGTGCGCAGTTCGTGGGCCTGCTGAAGACGAGCCTGAGCGGTTGCCAGGTCGCCTCTGCGCAATGCGGCCAGGCCCCAGTTGTTGAGCAGGTTGAGCGCGTCCGGCGATTCGGTCTGGCCACTTTGGGTCCAGTAGCTCCAGGCTTGCTCAAATGCAGCGCTGGCTTCGTCCAGACGTCCGGCGTAGAAATAGTTTGTCGCCAGGTTGGTGGCCAGAATTGCGGTGACCGTGCTTTTTTCGCCAGCCACGTCGAGCTGTTGCTCGAGCGTCTGGGTTAGCACTTCAATGGCCTGGTCGATCTTGCCCTGTGAGCGCAGCAACTGCGCCTGCAGTGAGGCCGAGTCAATCAGTCCATAGCGCCAGCGCACCGGGTCGGTACGCATCACGCTCAGCGCTTGTTCCAGGTATTGCGCCGCCTCATCGGTGTTGCCGGTGCGAAACAGAGTCTGGGCCAGATCCAGGCGGGCCTCGACCATGGGCAAGGCGTCGGCTGAACTCTGTTCGGCCAGACTCAGGGCTTCGCGCAGTACCGGCTCGGCGTGGATGTAGTCATTGTTAATGAAATACAGCTGACCAAAGCCTGCCAGCAGTTGTGCAGCGCTAATGGGATCGTCGGCGTACACCTGGCGGATGTCATTGATGCTGTTTTCGAACAGGTCCAGGTTTGTCAGTTCCTGTTCATCCGACTGACTGGCGTGCAGCAACTGAAACAGAGAACTGCGCACGGCATGTGCCCGTTCTGCCGAGCGCAGCGCGGCATCACGTTCAGCGGCAATCTGATGAGCCTGAAACTGGCTCAGGGCCAGGCCGGCGACCAATGCCGTGGTGAGCGTTGCGGCAGTGGCGCTTTGCCACGGGTTGCGACGTACAAAGCGCCACGCACGTTGCGCCAGGCTGTGTCCGCTGGCCTGGATTGGGCGATACTCCAGATAGGCCTGAATGTCGGCGGCTAGCGCATCGACACTGGGATAGCGCAGAGCCGGATCGCGGGCCATGGCTTTTTGCACGATGTGGTTGAGATCGCCACTCAGGACACGGGCCGGGATGGGGGCGCCCTCGGCCATGGCGAAGCTGGCAAGGTTGGGCGGTTCATCATCCAGGATGCGTTCGATGGCCACCGGCAGGCTGGCTTTGTCCAGGCCCCAGGGCGCGCGGTGGGTGAGCATGAAATGCAGCAGCCCGCCAAGGCCATAGATATCGGTGGCCACCGACACCGGCGCATGCTCGATCTGTTCCGGCGCAGCGTAGCTCGGCGTGAACAGTACTTGTGTGGTTTCCAGATCGTCGGGGTTGTCGAGCAGTCGTCCGATCCCGAAATCCAGCAGCTTGGGTTCACCATCGCTGGCAATGCGCACATTGCCGGGTTTGAGGTCACGGTGCACGATCAGCTGGGCATGCGCATGGCGCACCGCTGTGCAGATTTTCAGAAACAGCTGCAGGCGTTGCTGCAGATTCAGTTTGGTGCTGTGGCAGGCTTCGCTCAGGCTGCTTCCAGCGACGTATTCGACCACGGTATAGGCCTGCCCGTGGGCCGTGGTGCCGCCATCCAGGAAGTGCGCAATGTTGGGCTGGCTAAGCCGGTTCAGCAATTGGCGCTCGCGCTTGAACTGGCGGCCTAAACTGCCGTTACGCAGCAGCTTCAACGCGCCGAGTTGCTGGAAGTCGCGGCTGTCACGGCTGGCCAGATAGACCTCGCTGGTGCCGCCATGGGCCAGTGGCCGCAGAATCAGCCAGTCATTCACGCGCTGCCCTTCATCCAGGGTGTAGGGCTTGTTCAGGATCGGCGCCGGCGGTTCGAGGAAATCTTCGGCATCGTTGAGTGAGCGCGACCAGCCCAGGGCATGTTCAAGCAGCCTGGGCTGGTTGTGCAGCTGTGCCTTGAGGTGGCGTTCGCGCTGATCTTCAGGCAAGTCGGCAATCGCATCGAACGTGCTTTCGAGTACGCGCCATTCCTCAGGGTTCAGCGAGGCTGCCGGGGCCATGATGTTGATCCAGTTCGCATTAATTCTGAGTACGAGATGCTAGCATTGAGCGGACATCCCAACCGATGCATTGATCACTCCATGGATCAGCCTGGCCCGCCTGTAGAACTACAGGACATGACGCGACAGCTGTATGCCGAGCTTAAAGGGCTGGCCGCCACTTTGCGGCGCCAGCATCGGGTTGGCGACACCATGAACACCACCGCGCTGGTTGGTGAGGCGTATCTGAAGCTGCGTAACTCCGGGCAATGGGAGAGTCGCCAGCATTTTTTGCGTGTGGCAGCCCACGCTATTCGTCAGGTCCTGGTCGACGAAGCACGTTACTGGCTGACCGCCAAGCGTCAGGCCGCGACTTCGGCGGTGAGTCTGGACGATACCCACGAGATCGGTGAGGTTGTGAGTGACGAGTTTCTGGTCGATCTGGATCAGGCCCTGACGCAGCTTGAAAGCTTCAATCCGCGTCTGGCTACACTGGTTGAATGTCGTTACTTCGCAGGCTATTCCGACGAAGATATTGTGGGCTTGCTCGACATCACGCCGCGCACGCTCAGGCGCGACTGGGTCAAGGCCAAAGCCTGGCTGCATCACGTATTGGGTGAAAAAATCAGCTAAGACTGTCCGCATGGACGTTGTTCATCGTACTGGGGTTATCAGGAGCCGTGACAACCACGGTTGGTTGATGATGAGGACGTGCGATGCACTGGCTGAAGTGGGCTGCCCGAAACACGGTCGCAAAAAAAACAGGGAAGCCCGCAGCGCGCCAGGGTCTGGCGATGATTGCGGCGACATTGTGGCTGGCCGGGTGCTCGTCCGGATCGGATGGCGTTGGTGCAACGCCAAATCCCGATGCCAGCATGAGTCCGTCGCCGACGGCGTCACCCGGCAGTACGCCGGTTGTGAGCGCGAGCCCTGAACCAAGCGCTGGCCCCAGTGCCAGCCCCACGGCCACACCAGGCCCCAGCCCGACACCGCAACACTCAGCCCAACCTTCGCCAAGCGCCACGCCAGCACCCACCTTGGTGCCCACGCCATCGTCGAGTCCAGCCCCAACACCAGCACCCTCGACAACGCCTGGTCAAAGTGCCAGCCCAACACCGGTGATCACGCCGGCGCCAACCGCGGTCACCTATGCCCCGATTACCGGGGTGGTGCAAAAAGGCCGGTTCAATCAACTGTCGATGCAGGCCCGAATGCTCAATGCTCAGGGTGCAGCGCAAGGACAGCTGCCTGTGAGCGTGCAGGGGCAGGGTGAATTCCGCTTGCAGGCACCGGTGGGTGCGATGGTCGAGCTCGAAGCCCAGGGTGAGTTTGTAGATGAACTCAGTGGCGAAATTGTGACGCTTGAGACGCCACTACGGACCATGTTTCAAGTGCGTGGTGCACAGACCGAAAACATCAATATCGTTACCCACATCATGGCCCGCATGAGTCAAACGCCGCCGCCCGGATTGGCCGAGGTGGCCAAGCACGGTCTGGCCCAGCGCCTGTCAATGGTTGAGGACAGTCTGCGCACCGGGCTGGGGTTGGCGGCTGGTACCGATCTGCACACACTGGATTTCGAGCAGATTGCCGACGATGCCGATCTAAGCGATCCGCACCTCAGCATGCTTTTGCTGTCAGCGGCATTGATGGATGAGCGGCGCCTTTCTGGAGGTATGCCCACGGCCTGGAAGGTCATCGATCAGCAGCTCATCGAAGGTGGGATCGAAATCAAGGATCTGTTTGATCAGTTCAATGGTTGGGATGCGCGCGAACTTGAACGATTGCTTCGCGAGGCCGGGCAGATCAACTTGCCCAACCTGATGATTCCGCAAGGCGTGGCCTGGGGCTGCAACGTGGTGTGCGGTTGGTTTTCGAGTACCGGTATCAGTATTTCCGGCACCAGCGCCTTTGAGTCCTATGGCGAGCTGGTCATGGTCATACGCCGTTCTGGTCTTATTGGTGATGAACGGCGCATCAACCTTCACACTCATTCGGATACGGCTTTAGATGGCATCGATTTTGTTGGAGGTTCTCGCGAGGTTGTGCTGCCGCAAGATGTACGCACAGTGCGCGTGTCCATCCCATTGCTGATTGATGATGTGGCCGAGGGTGTCGAGCAGTTCACCATCAGTATTGATGGGGACGACAGCATCAACAACGCCAGCGCCACGGCCGCTATCAGCGATCAGGAGCCGCCGGGGTTGCGGCGTGATGACGGCACTACGATTGATTTGGTGCGGGCCTGTTTTGTGTCCAGTGGGGCGGCCTCGGATCTGGATCAGCAGGCCTGCCAGAATCCGGTCAATCCGCTGGAAGGGCTGGTTGGGGATGATGCGGAACTGGCTCTGCGCTTGGCTGTGGTGTTGCAAAGCGGTTGTTTGCGCAGCGGCCAGGCCTGTGCGCAGCGCATGCGTGACTGGCCGGTCGCATTGAATCTGTATGTGGTGGACAGCCAGGATCAGGATGCAATCAAGGGTCAGGCGGCGCTCGGCACCTACGCCTATTTCGGCGCTCACGTCGCCCACGCTGACGAAACTCTAACGGATAGCCCACAATTGCTGGTCAGTCTTGCCGATCAGTCATTGCAGGATTTACTGGACCTGGCCCGCAGCGTGCCGGGTTACCGTTTACGTCTCAAGGTCGACGGGCCGTATTTCGATACGCCGATCGAGATTGAGCTGCCTCTGTTGATGCCACTTGAGGATGAAGTCCAGTTCGGCGATCTGCGGCTGCCGTTGCTGGCTGGCGATATTGTGCTCGACGATGATCCTGCGGCAGCTTGCGCGGCAGGGGACTACAGACTGGATGGTCGCTATCTGACGTATCGGCCGGAATTCGATGATGCGGCGCTGGCGCTGCTCGAGAGCTACCCCGATGCGGCCAGTTTACCTTTTGTCCTGAGCGGCGCCATCTGTGTGTCATTGACCCTCAATGGCGATCGTTACGCGGTGACCGCCACCGATGCAGACATCAGTCTGAGCGCAACCATGTGGAAATTGCCCGATGGGCAGGGCAGTGAGCTGCCCGGACTGCCGGGCCTGGCGATGCCCGGTTTGTATGTGGGCTCACCGGCGACCCCGATCAGCCTGATTTCGGAATGGCTACCGTTCAGCTTGCAGATTGTCGGCGGCACACTGACCGAACAGGGCGCGCAGCTGACGGTGTCAGGCTTGCGCCTGATGCAGTACCGCACAACCTCAGCCCAGGATCCGCGCCATGAGCGAGAACGGCTGGCCAGCAATGATGTGCTTTTCAGTGGCAGTGTTGGTGGGCAACTGGAACTGACGCCGCAGGGCTTGAATGGCTCTCTCGATTTTCCGCCTGGCAGCGGTCGTTTGAGCGTCCCGGCGGGCGAGGTCAGCTGGGATACGTTCAGTGTGTACCTGCGCGACAGCCAGCTCTATGAGTGGGACAGCCCCAATTTGACCTACCGCTTTGAACAGAGCACAGATTGTCGTGATGCGGCTTGCCTGGCCGGCAACAGC
>JBFKEC010000033.1:0-17339 GCA_041619315.1 Oceanococcus sp.
ACACCGCATCAAGCCGGTCATCGACTGGCGAGGTTGGCACCGCTTGGTCCACGCAGGCATCAAGAATGTGGTGCACCCGGTCGTGCAGATCGCCGTCAGGCGCTTGAGCAGCTGGCAGCGCGACAGTCTCGGTCACCCGTTCACGCAGGGCCGCTACACCGTCACGCTTAAGCGCCACGGTCTCGATAACGGGCACGCCCAAGGCATCGGACAACGCCTTACGATCGACATTGATACCCCGACGACGAGCCAGGTCCATCATGTTCAACGCGACCAGCATGGGGCGCCCGGTGGCCAGCATCTCCAGGACAAAACGCAGATGCAGACGCAGATTGGTGGCATCGATGACGCACACGATAAGGTCAGGCGCCGGCTCGCTGGCATGCGAACCCGAGCACACCTGATACGTCACTTCTTCATCCGGACTCGCCGCGTTCAGGCTGTAGGTGCCCGGAAGATCGAGTATGCGCACCTGCCGACCGTCAGCGCTGGCAAAAAACCCTTCCTTGCGCTCGACCGTAACCCCCGGATAATTCGCGACTTTCTGACGGCTTCCGGTCAGCCGATTGAACAACGCCGTCTTGCCACTGTTGGGATTGCCGACCAGGGCCACGTTCAGATCCCAGCTTGCCCCCATCATGCCGCAACCTCCGGCGTGACCATGACCCGATCGGCCTCACTGCGACGCAGCGCAAAACGCGTGCTGCCAATCTGGATCAGAACGGGGTCACGCCCGATTGGCCCCCAGGCCTGCAGACGCACCCGCTCTCCCGGCACGAAGCCAAGACTGCGCAAACGCGGCGCGATCACGTCTTCCGGACCGCAGTCGTTCACGGCGACCACAGAAGCGGATTGACCGCGTTTGAGTTGATGCAAGCTAATGGGGGCGGACAATTTCGCTCCGAGCGCTGTTAGTAAATACAACGCACATCATAATTGACAATGATTCTCAATAGCAAAATCACGTCGCAATCGCGACCCTGACAGCATCGAGTTGCAGCTCTGCTGCGGCCAAACGCTCGGCCAGAATTTCCGTGTCCTGACGATATTGATCGATTTCCTGGGCGCGCACATTCGGATTGACTTCAGCCAACGCCAGCAATCGATCCAGACCCGCTGCACGCTCCTCGTGCATGCTGGCCAACGCCTCATCAATCAAACCTTGCTGTCGTGTCGCAACCTGCTGCTCAAGCTTGTCGAGCAAACTCTGCAACACCGGCTGAGCCCGCTTGACCAGAGCATGTGCGGTTTGCTTGGGCACGCGCTCGGCGATCAGATGCAATTGATCCGCCGGCAGTTGCTCACTCAAATCGCGCCCGAGATTGTCACGCAGCACACGTATCGGTTCGGCCGGCAGATAGCGCCCAAGCTGCAGCGCGCGCGGCGCCTGAACCCCGAGTACAAACAGCGCTTCAATCAACAAGGTGCCGGGCGTTATACCGCCCAATTTGACCGTGCACAGCGCGGTATTGCCGAAATCGCCACCCAGAATCATGTCCATGGCGCCGGTCACCATGGGATGTTCCCAAGTCAGAAAATGCATGTCTTCCCTGCTCATCGCCACGTCACGACGAAAGGTTGCGGTCAGTCCATCTTCGGGCAACCCAGGGAAGTGCTGTCCATGCATGTGATTGCCGGGACGCGCAATGATGGCTTCAGCACTGTGCGACTCGTGCTCCACACCAAACGCATCGAAAACCTGCTCCATATATGGAGCCAGCACGCCCGGCCGCTCATATTCACTGATCATGCCGACCCACTGGCGCGCCTTTTCGGGCTGACAGGAATTCAGCTCCAGCAGCCTGTCGCGACCGCTCTCCAAGCGCTCCCGCTCTTCAGCGACGAAACCACTGGCCTCGCTGATCAATGGCTCAAGCAATGCGCCAGAGGCATCCTCCAAGGCTTTGCTCAACGCCTCACCAAAGCGTGCATTGACCGCTTGACCGGCCTGGAATGGACGCTCAAATGCACCCAGCCCTTTGGCATACCAGTCCAGCAAACGCTGCTGCGCCGTGTCCGTAAAGTACGGCACGTGAATCTGAATCACGCCAGTCTGACCGATGCGGTCCAGACGCCCGATGCGCTGCTCCAGCAAATCCGGGTCTAGCGGCAGGTCAAACAAAATCAGATGGCGGGCAAATTGAAAATTACGCCCTTCGCTGCCGATTTCCGAGCACAGCAGAATTTGTACGCCTTCGTCGTGATCCGCAAAGCCGGCGGCCGCGCGATCACGCTCCACCAGACTCATGCCCTCGTGGAACATTCCGGCATATCCACCACTCAAGCGCAACTGGGTTTCCAGTTCGCGCACGGTTTGGGCGGATCGGCAAATGAGCAGAACTTTGTCCTGGCGATGCTCGCGCAAAAACTCGACCAGCCAGTCGACACGCGGATCTTCATCCAGCCCCAGCACCTGCTCAGGATGGAGTTGATCATCCAGATCGGTATCTGGCGGCATGCTCTGAGCCGCCGTAAGCGGCCAGGCATTGAGCTCGCGCCCAGGGAAACCTTGTACCGAGGCACGGGTATTACGGAACAGCACCCTGCCGGTGCCATGACGATCCAGCAAATCGCTGGTCAGTCGGGCCAGCGCCGCGGCCTGGGCGTCTTCGTCATCCGCGTCATTCAAGATGGACTCAATCCGAGCCTCACCCAGATACGCATCCAGCCGGCCGCGCAAGGCCTTGTCACTGGTCAGCGCTTCCCAGGCATTGTTTTGCCGCAGAGCTGCCAGCACATCGCTGATTTCCTGATACTGCTGCTCCTGACCCAGGAATTCCTGCAGGTCGTGATAGCGATCTGGGTCGAGCAGACGCAAGCGTGCAAAATGGCCGGACCGCCCCATCTGTTCGGGCGTCGCGGTGAGCAGCAGCAGGCCTGGGATTTGCGCGGCAAGACTCTCGATGCAGGCGTATGCCGGGCTGCTGTGCTCAGGCGTCCAGGCCAGATGATGAGCTTCATCAACGACCAGCACATCCCAACCAGCCTGGCGCGCCTGCTCGGCGCGCAAGGGATCATTGGCGAGGAACTTTTCACCACACAACACCAGTTGTGCGGATTCAAACGGATTGTCTGCCTGCTCAGCAGCCGAAGGCTCATCCAGTTCGTCGTCGAATACGCTGGATTCGCTGTCCAGGGCCACACAACGCGCTTCGTCGAGAATCGTGAAGCGCAGATTGAAACGCCGCAGCATTTCCACCAGCCACTGATGCAGCAGCGCCTCGGGCACCACAATCAGAACCCGACTGGCACGCCCGGTGATCAGTTGCTGATGCACGATCATGCCAGCTTCAATGGTCTTGCCCAGCCCCACTTCGTCGGCCAGAAGCACACGCGGCGCATGGCGGGTGGCCACTTCCTGAGCGATGTAAATCTGATGCGGCAGCAACTGCACCCGCGGACCCAGCAGGCCACGCACAGGGCTTTGCAGCTGCATACCTTCGTGCAGCCGTGTGTTGTAACGCAGGCGATAGCGACTGAGGCGATCAATCTGGCCGGCGAACAGACGCTCACGCGGGCTGTTCAAGCGAATCACACCGTGCAGCTGCTCTTCTGGCAGCAAGACATCTTTGCCGCCTTCGTCCTCGCACAGGTAGATCAGTACACCATTGTTTTCCAGCGTGTCCGTCACGGTCAGACGCCGTTCCTGAACATCGCGGATCGTCTCACCTTGACGAAACTTGACCCGACTCAGTGGTGCCGAGCCGGCGGCATACGCGCGCTCTTCCTCGGTCGCAGGAAAATCGACCTGCACCACCCTGCCCTCAGCCTGTACAACCAGGCCCAAACCCAGTTCCGGTTCCGTGCTGCTAATCCATCGTTGCCCGACGGCAAAGATGGTGACGCTGTCAGTCAAAATCGCTCCTGTCATTGTGCGCGTTGCGTCGCGGCGCGCAGTTTACTGGGATGCGCGAAAATTGAACACAGGTGAGCGCCAATTTGCCTTGCCGGGCAGCCGGTTAATCGGCCATTTCAGGCTGCTTGAGAAACCACCGTGGGCTCACTGTCATTGCGCTGGCCAGCGCGCAAAACACGGCCCAGGCGCTTGTGTCCGACCTCGGGTGTAAACGCATCATCGCGCCAGGCCGCCTGACCCGCCACCCACACCCCGGTCACCACGCCATCTGAACGGTTGACCATCTGCTCATGACCGAAGGCCTGGCGAAACTCCAGGCGGGTCTTGCGTTCTGAATCATAAGCACGCAACGCGCGCGGATTCAGCAGCACCACATCCGCAGCCCAGCCCACATCAATCTGCCCGACATCCAGCCCGAAGAACTCTGCCGGATCACGGGTCAGGCGGCGTACATGTTCAGCCACAGCCGCGTCACCGTCAGGCATAAGCAACTGCAGGCCTCGCAGATTGGCATCGTAAAACGCCATATTGGTCAGGTGCGCACCCGAATCATTGAAACCAGGCAGCGTCATGGGGTTGGTCAGCGCGCGTTTGTACACGGCCGGGTCGGCGTTGGCCGCCAGCACGTACCAGCGCAAATCGGTGTCAAACAGTTGCAGCAACGCAAGTAGAAAATCGCAATCATCCGCGACCGTGAAGGCCAGCCGACCAAACACCTGAGCATCCTCAGAATGGCTTGTACGCCCGCTGCGCTTCCAGTCTAGAAAGCGTGCGTATATCTGCGCTAGCGTCTGCCCCTTCCACGCCTCGACCGGGCGCTCTGTCATCACCATGTCTGCCAGATCACGGGTCAGGGTGTCGTCCATGATATTGAGACGTCGTTTGAGCCGGCCGATCGAGAACCCGCGCTTGTCATGATTCCACATGCGCTTGAAACGCGCACGATAGGCCGGGTCGTTGAGCAAAGCCATGCGCGCATCACGATCCTCAAGATCAGGCTCGTTGAGTTCACGCATCTCTGGAATTTCTTCCGCCAGCGGTGTAATCATGCCGTCGGCATAAACCCTGAATGGCGCAGCCAGCGCCTGCAGGCGAAAGCGTCCGTTCAGCCAGCGCGAGTTGATCAGGCGCATCAGAAACAGCCCCATGCGCAGGATTGACTTGTTCGAACTGACATCCAGCGCAGCCACTGCGGTCACCTTGAGCGGCTTACCAAACAAGCGACCGCTGCTGAGCAGAAAATTGCGCAAGGTGCCCAGACGGCTGTCCTTGGGCGGGGTCGCCTGCCACACCCGGTCATGCTTGCGCACCACATTGGTCAGACGCTTGAGCTCCGCGTAGGAACCGAACTGGGTCGGAATTTTACGCCGCCGATTGGGGTCATTGGCCAGGTAGTGGAACGGCAGCGCATCGGTGGAAAACCCGGCATAGCCTTCCTGCATGCCCTTGTCTACCAGCGCTTCCATACGCGCAAGCTCGTCACGACTGGGCTCACGCATCACCGAGGCCTGCAGCCCCATGACTTCGGCGCGCAGCATCGAATGCGGAATCATGGGCACAACATTGGGGCCCAAAGCAAGACGATCGAAGTGCTCCAGATAGCTCGCGCTGTCGTCCCAATCGACGCTGTCAGCGACTTTGCTGAGTACCGACTTGGGTACGTTCTCAACCCGTGCGAAGCAATCCACGATGGGATCTTCGCCATTGCGCCGCTGGGCACCAAACGCCAGCCCCAGCGAGCAGTTCGACATCACCACCGTGGTGGTGCCGTGGCGCAACACTTCCGGCAATGCCGGAGCCAGTTCCACTTCCAGATCCAGATGTGTGTGCACATCCAGCAATCCGGGCATCAACCACTGACCTTCAGCTTCAATCACCTCGTCGGCGCGCTGTGGATCAAGCTCGGCACCACGCGCAGCAATGCGCCCGTTGGCCATGGCCACGTCATGCATGACCGGCGCTGCACCGCTGCCGTCAAACAGTTTGGCACCGCGGATCAATACGTCCCAGCGCTGATTCTCAACCGTCATCCCTATCTCCTCGTTATAGCTGTTGATGCTACAGCGAAGCGCTCCTCACCGGCGTCGTAAAATCTCAGGACTTTTTGGATTTGATGCGATGCCGGATCATACGATCGCGCTTGCGTTGCTGCCCGGTCGACAGCTCGTTCTTGCGATCCTTGTAGGGATTGTCGCTAGTCTTGAAATGCAATTGGACCGGCGTGCCGTCGAGCTCAAACGCCGCGCGAAACGCATTGATCAGATAGCGCCGATAATTGTTATTGAGCTTCTCGGTCTGATTGCCGTGAATCACGATTGTCGGCGGGTTGCGTCCACCCTGATGGGCATAACGCAATTTGATGCGCCGGCCCGCCACTGCGGGTGGTGGATGAGCCTGCACCGCTTTTTCCAGTGCCGCTGACAAGGCCGACGTGCTGAGATCGCAGAACGCGGCGCGGTGGGCCTTGCTCACCGCCTGCATCAGTTCCTTGAGGCGCGAGCCATGCAGCGCTGAAATGGTCACAAAGCTGGCGTAGTCGAGAAACGGCAGCTTGCGCTCGACCTCGGACTTGATGCGTTTGCGCTGCTCGTCTTCCAGACCGTCCCATTTGTTGATCGCCACAACAATGGCACGCCCGCTCTCCGCGACCATGCCGAGTATGCGTGCATCCTGAGCGCCAATGCCTTCACGCGCATCCACCAGGGCGACCACAACATTGGACGCCTCAATCGCCTGCAAGGTTTTGACCACACTGAACTTTTCGATGCGCTCGTAGACCTTGGCCCTGCGCCGCAGGCCGGCGGTATCGATCAGGGTATAGGGCTTGCCGTTGTAGTCGAAATCCACTTCGACACTGTCCCGCGTGGTCCCGGCCACATCCGAGGCGATAACCCGGTTCTCCCCAACCAGACGATTGAGCAAGGTTGATTTACCGGCATTGGGCCGTCCAACCAGAGCCACCGCAACGGTACCGTGCTCGCGACGTGGCTTGTGGTTGGGCGCCAGCTGGACACGCTGGGCCAGCATATCGCGCAACACACCCAGGCCCTGGCCATGCGCCGCCGCAACGGCCATCGGCTCACCCAGCCCAAGCGCAAAGAATTCGCTGGCCAGCACGTCGCGCTCCATGCCTTCGCACTTGTTCATGACCAGACAGGTTTTGCTCGCATGCGGGCGCAGCATTTCGGCGATGGACTGATCTTCACTGACCATGCCGGCGCGGCCATCGACCATGAACAGGACGAAATCCGCCTCCTCAATGGCCAGCAGGCTTTGCTCCGCCACACTGGCATCCAGGCCCACGGCCTGCTCCATGATGCCGCCTGTATCGACCACAATGCAGTGGCCATCCGCGACGTCGGCAAGACCGTACTGACGATCACGTGTCAATCCAGCCTCATCTGCAACCAGCGCATCGCGAGTGCGGGTCAGCTGATTGAACAGTGTGCTTTTGCCGACGTTGGGTCGCCCCACTAGCGCCACCGTCGGCGCAATCTCCGGGGCTGTATTCATGTGCAGTTATCCTGCCGAGTTGAGTGGCACCCAATCGAGCGCGCGCAAGCGACCATCTCGACCAAGTACGTAAACCATGCCATCTGCGGCCTGCATGGGCCGGTTGACCGCATCCTTGACCACTTTGCGCCGCCCGATGATCTTGCCATCAGCGGCAGACACGGCATGCATATAGCCTTCGAAATCGCTGACCAGCACATTGCCCTTGAAGGCCAGCGGTGCGCTCAGACCACGATGTTTAAGCTGATCCTGTTCCCAGATGGCCGCACCATTGCTCGGATCCAAACACCACAGCACCGCATCGGCATCGGTGATGTACAGGCATCGACCATCGAAATCCATGCCGGTGTAGCTGGCCAGCGTGCGACGCCACAGCGCCCGACCATTGGTCGTTGCCAAGGCCACCATGTCACCGCCAAAGCTGGCTGCGAACAGCACATCGTTGATCAGCAACAGATCGGCATCAACGTCGACAATGCGCTCGATCTCCGAGCGCCCGGTGGGAAGACTGATGGCTTCCTCCCAGATCGGTTCGCCGGTGGCGCGATCGAGTGCGATAACCCGTCCGTTGTCCATGCCGATATAAGCGGCACTGCCATCCAGCACGGTGTTGCCCGAACCACGCAGAATCAGCGCAGGTACCGAGCGGTTGAGGGTCCAGCGCCGATCACCGGTGGCTGGATCCAGACCGTAAATGCGTCCGTCGCCGCTGCGCAGCACAACCAGATCACGGTCGCCGGCCGGCGGCGCGATCACTTCACTGCTCAGCTCGGCGCTCCAGCGCAGCGTACCGTCAGAGGCTTCCAGCGCAATGGCTTCACCACTGAGTGTGCCGAAAATCAAGGCGCCATCTGCCAGCGCGGGGCCGGCGGACAAGCGGTAGTCGGTTTTTTGCGCCCACAGCACCTCGCCCTCGGCGTCCAGCGCCTGAATATGGCCTTTGCTGTCACCGACGAAAACACGCCCGGCAGCCAGCAACGGACGCAATCCACCAAGTCCGCGTGAACTGGCCATCGAAATCGACCAGCGGCTTTCGCCGCGCACTTGCGGCTGGTCGATCTGACGCAGCGGTTCCGGCTTGGCAACCGTTGATTTTCCGGAGCAGGCGGCGAGTGCAATCACCCCAAGCAAAATGAGCAGGGTTTGGCGCATGGTCGACATCGGCCTTAGTTGAGCGCGTCCAGCTTCTGCTGGACCGAATTGTTGTCAATGTAATCGGCGTTGCTTGCAAGCACCGTCTGATACGCCGCACGCGCAGCATCCAGATCACCGGCAGCCGCAGCAATGTCACCTTTCAGATCGCTGTACAGCGGCGCATAGCTATTGTCCGGCGCACCATCAAGCAACGCCACGGCTTCGTCACCCTTGTCCTGGGCCCACAGAGCCCGGGCCAGACGCAGGATGGCCAGGCCGTGCAAAGCACTTTCGGCATCACCGTCAATAACGCTGCGCAAGCTGGCTTCAGCTGCAGCCCATTCACCAGCATCGGCCTGAGCCTTGGCCAGCGCCAGTTGTGCCTGGGGCACATAGGGCGACTTCGGGTGAGCCTGAGCCAGCGTCTCGATCTCGGTGCTGGCTGCATCAAGTTGTTCGGTCGCCAGCTTGGACTTGATCGACTCATAGGCGTTGGATGCCTGGGCCGCCTGAGCATCGCTGTACTGACCGTAGTACTGCCAGCCCAGAATGCCACCAAGCCCCAGCACCAGTCCGCCCAGCAATGACAGCCAGTTGTCCTTCCACCATTGCTGCAGGGCTTCAACCTGTTCCTGATCGGATTTCTCGAATTCCACGTTTGTCCTCGAATCAAACACGCGGCGATAACGCCGCATCAAATCATGCGGCCTGATATTGCCGTCGAATAAATTCCACTGCTTCGGACCAGCTCATACGCATCTGGTTCTGTTCGGCCCGAAGTGCCTTGACCTGTACCTGCCGTTCGGCCAGCTCGTCTTCACCCACAATCACTGCCCACTCGGCCCCCGACTGATCGGCGCGCTTGAGCTGCGACTTGAGCTTGCCACTGGTCGAGACCTGACTGCGCACACCGGCGTCACGCAATAGCTCGGCCACTGCCGTGGCGGCACAACCTACATCACCCAACGCACAGACAAATGCCTGTGGTGCTTGGATCATGCGTACATCCTGTTCCAGCGCTTTGATCAGCAACACGACCCTTTCGAGCCCCATCGCAAACCCAATGGCCGGCACATCACCGCCACCAAGCTGACTGACCAGCGCATCATACCGCCCGCCGGCACACACCGTACCCTGCGCACCCAATCGGTCGGTGGTCCACTCAAACACGGTACGACTGTAATAGTCCAAACCACGAACCAGCCGAGGGTTCAGGGTATAGGCGATTCCCAGTGCATCCAGCCCTTGCTGAACCGCAGCAAAGTGCTCACGTGACGGTGCATCAAGGTAGTCATCGAAGACCGGCGCATCAGCGACGATGTCGCGCGTGCGCTCAACCTTGCTGTCGAAAATGCGCAATGGATTGGTTTTCAGGCGCCGCTGTGAGTCGTCATCCAGTTCACTTTCAAACGGCGTCAGATAATCGACCACTGCCTGACGATAATCTGCGCGCGCTTCACTGGTACCCAAGGTGTTGAGTTCCAGCGTCACAGCATCGCGCAAACTCAGCGCGCTGAGCAGACGCGCCGACAACGCAATCACTTCGACATCCACATCCGGGCCGGCCATACCGTAGGCCTCGACGCCGATTTGCTCGAACTGGCGGTAACGTCCGGCTTGGGGCCGCTCATGCCGGAACATGGGACCGGCATACCAGAAGCGCTGCTGCTGATTGTGCAACAGACCGTTGTCGATGCCTGCCCGCACACAACCGGCCGTGCCTTCCGGACGCAAGCTCATGGAAGTTTTTTCACGATCCGAGAAGGTGAACATTTCCTTCTCCACGATATCTGTGGCCTCGCCCACCGAGCGACTAAACAGCTCGGTGGCTTCCATCAATGGCAGACGCACCTCGCGGTAGCCATACAGGTCCATGACCTGCTGTGCACGCGTCAGTACACCACGCCACCAGGCCGTGTCTTCAGGCAAAACATCATTAAAGCCCCGCAGGGCGCGGACACGCTGACTCATTTGGCTCCGCAGGCTTTCTTGCCAATCTTCTGGCGTACCAGGTCTTCCAGACCAATCACCAGATCTTCATTTTTGAATTTGTGTTGAATCTTGCCATCAACAAACACGCTGTTTGGATTGCCGCCGGTCACGCCGATATGCGCTTCGCGCGCCTCGCCCGGACCATTCACCACACAGCCGATGACCGCGACATCCATCGCTTCATCAATATCGTCAAAACGCGCTTCCAACTCGTTGACGGTCTTGATCACATCAAAGTTCTGGCGCGAGCATGACGGGCAGGCAATCAAATTGATGCCGCGGGAGCGCAGATGCAGGGACTTGAGCATGTCCCAACCCACCTTGATCTCCTTCACCGGGTCGGCCGCCAGTGATACACGAATGGTGTCGCCGATGCCATCGGCCAGCAGCATACCCAGGCCAATCGCGGATTTGACCGAACCCGCGCGCTCACCACCGGCTTCGGTGATGCCCAGATGCAACGGCTGATCGATCTGCGCCGCCAGCTTGCGGTACGCAAACACGGTCATAAAGATTTCTGACGCCTTGAGGCTGATCTTGAAATCCTGAAAATCATGCCGATCAAGGATATCGATATGGCGAAAGGCCGACTCTACCAAGGCATCCGCATTCGGCTCGCCGTACTTTTCCTGCAGATCCTTTTCCAGCGAACCGGCGTTGACCCCCACACGAATCGGAATACCGTGATGACGGGCACAGGCAATAACTTCGGCAACCTTGCGCTCGCTGCCGATATTGCCCGGATTGATACGTAGACAATCCGCGCCTTGCTCGGCCGCTGCCAGCCCGACTTTGTAATTGAAGTGAATGTCCGCAACCAGCGGAATACTCACCCGCTTGCGAATATGGCCGAAAGCCTCGGCCGCATCCAGGGTCGGCACCGAGACCCGCACGATGTCGGCTCCGGCCTTCTGTATGGCCTCAATCTGAGCCACCGTAGCCTCGACGTCACGCGTCTCGGTATTGGTCATGCTCTGCACGGAAATCGGCGCATCGCCGCCTACCGCGACGTCGCCAACCATGATCTGGCGAGATTTGCGCCGGGTAATGGTGTGCTGCGCTTTCAAGGCGTCACCTCGTCGCTTACGCGACCCTGAGCATCGATATAGAAAAATGCGCGCAGATCGTTTTCGATCTGGGCCTCGAAAGGAACCGGCTGGCCCTGCACCCACAGGCGCACATTGTCAGCCCGACCCAGCGACACCTTGAACGGTGGCTGACCGGAAAATTCTCGCACCGCACCAGCCTGAAGCAGCTTGTACAGCAATTTGTTGCCGGACGGATCACGCACATCAGCCCAGGCTTCGCCGCCCTGCACTTCCAGGCGAACCTGCGGCCGTGCGGCGGGAACCGCAGCCGGCGCCGCTGTAGCGGCTGGCGTGACCACCGGACGCGGCGGCGGTGTAGCCTGCGCGGCGGTGGCAACGCGCGTTGCCGGCGTTACTTGCGGCGCGCTTGCAGGCGTGGGTTCAGGTGCAGAAATGCCTGCCGGCGTCAGGGCCTGTAGAGCATTCTGCTGCGCCCTTGCCGGCGATACTGTCGGAGCAGGCGCCACGGGCTGCTGAGCGGCCTGAGCAACCCCGCTGCTGCCATTGTCCTTCTGCCAGAGCCACAGGCCACTGGCAGCGAAAACCACCAGAATCAGTCCAACCGCAACCGCCAGCGCCAGACTGCCCGGGCCTTCGCGATATGCAATGGATGGACGCTGGTCAATGGTCGGCACCGGCGAGTTGGTCCCGCTGTGATGCTCATAGGCTTCAACCAGCATGTCGCCGTTGAGACCAAGCGCCTCAGCGCATTTGCGGTAGTAGCCGCGCGCATAGACCGGCTCGCCCATGCCACGGTAATCACCCTGCTCGACCATGGACAAGACATGCTCGGTCAGACGCGTGCGTGCGCTCATGTCCTCAAACGTCAGACCGCGCTGCTCGCGGGTCTGACGCACCAGCTGCCCCGGATCGGGATAGGTGGTTACGTCTTCGGGTGTTTCCAGATACGCGTAGTCCTGCTCACTCATGGCTACCAGGCATCCCCAGTATTCAGATCAATGCGACTTCCAATATCCGGTGCGCGTAACACCAATTCATCCGCGTAGGCCTGTGCGGCCCGACGGTCGCCCAGCGCGTACTCGGTACGCAACCCCAGAACCAGGCTATCCAGCGAATGTCCACCCTGCGCCTCGAGGCGCTGGAGAAAGGCACGTGCACGCAGATAATCCTGCCGTGCATAGCTCATCGCCGCAAGATTGCGCAAAGCGCGTGCAAAGCGCGGGTTATAAACCAGTGCACGTCGGTAATTTTCTTCCGCCCGAGCCATGTCGCCATTGCGCTCATAGCACGTCGCAGCATTGCTGTACGCGACCTCGGGGGTGCTGTAACGCGGCATCGACAAGGCCTTGGCGAACTGCTGCTGTGCGCCTTCGACATCACCCTGTTCGCACAGAAACTGCCCATAGCTGGACATGATGTTGGCGTCGTCTGGCTGCAGTGAGCGGGCTTTATCGAAGGCACGACGGGCCTTGCCCACTTCGCCGTAATGCGCATGCACCAGGGCCAGCCCCCAATGCGTGTCCGCCAGTTTGTCATTCTGCTCCAGCGCTTTGGTCAGACGTGATGAGGCCATTTCCAAATTGCCCTGGCGCAGATAGTCCAGACCCAGCTGAGTATTGATGCGTGCGGCCTCATCCAGGTCCGCCTCAAAGCGCGGCGCCCCGGTCTGGACACAGGCAGCCAGCAGTACCGCGATGAACAGTGTGGCCCAGCGCAGAATCACGTGCGCACCACCACGGGGATGTCACTCAGACGGCGGCGCTGGCGGTTTTTAACCTGCCCGACCAGCTGTCCGCAGGCGGCATCGATATCGTCGCCCCGCGTTTTGCGCGTGGTCGTGACGATGTTTTTTGCACGCAGAATATTGGCAAACTCATACACCGTTTCCGGGCGCGAGGTTTTGTATTCCGTGCCCTTGAACGGATTGAACGGAATCAAATTCACCTTGGCCGGCATGCCACGCAGCAAGGTTGCAAGCGCGCGCGCCTGCTGCGGCGAATCATTGACCCCTTCGAGCATGACGTACTCGTACACGATCTGGACATGGCGATCCTTGCCGCTGGTGTAACGGCGACAGGCGTCCATCAAGTCAGCCAGCGGGTACTTGCGATTGATCGGTACAATCTCATTGCGCAGATCATCGTCTGCGGCGTGCAGTGACACCGCCAGTGCGGTATCCACGGTTTCACGCAAACGGTCAATGAAGGGCACCAGGCCGGAGGTACTGACCGTAACCCGGCGCTTGGACAGACCGTAGCCGAGATCATCCAGCAACACACGAATGGCGGTCACGACCTGATCAAAATTGGCCAGCGGCTCGCCCATACCCATGAACACCACATTGGAAATCACCCGCTGTTCGCGCGGCACCGCATTCAGGGCCTTTTGCGCGAACCATACCTGCCCCAGAATTTCCGAGGCCGAAAGATTGCGGGAAAACCCTTGCGTGGCGGTTGCACAGAACTGGCAATCCATGGCGCAACCAACCTGCGACGAGATGCACAAGGTGCCACGCCCAGCCTCGGGTATGAACACGGTTTCCACCGCATTACCTTCGTCAACTCGCAACAGCCATTTGCGCGTGCCATCGGTCGACACCTGCTCGGTGATCAACTCCGGGGTGCGCACCTCGGCGATATCCTGCAATTGCTCGCGCAAGGCTTTGGCAATGTCAGTCATCTCTTCGAAGCGCGGCTCACTGCGCTGATACAGCCATTGCATCAGCTGGCGCGCACGAAAAGGCCGCTCCCCCAGCGCTGCGAACCATTGTTCGAGCGCCGGGCGATCCATACCCAGCAGATTTGTGGGAGCGGCCTGAGTCATCGCGTTACTCTCGTTTGTCTTAGCCGCGCGGGCAGAGACCGGACTCGCCGAAGAAGTAGTCGATTTCAACCTTGGCGGTTTCCGGCGCGTCGCTGCCATGCACGGCATTGGCGTCAATCGAATCCGCAAAGTCAGCACGGATCGTGCCAGCTGCTGCGTCTTTCGGATTGGTTGCACCCATCAGATCACGATTCTTGGCGATTGCATCTTCACCTTCCAGGGCCTGCACCATCACCGGACCGGAAATCATGAATTCAACCAGATCATTGAAGAACGGACGCTCTTTGTGCACAGCGTAGAAGCCTTCGGCGTCGGCGCGGCTCAGCTGAACCATACGTGCAGCAACGATCTGCAGACCGGCTTTTTCAAAACGGCTGTAGATTTCACCGATCACGTTCTTGGCAACGGCGTCGGGTTTGATGATGGAGAGCGTGCGCTCTGTCATGAAAAGCTCCTGTAAACAAAGCCCGATGTCTGCGTGCGCAGCATCGGGCGCAAAAAAGGGATCGTATGTGGAACCCTGCTTCATGCGGGTGCAATCAGCAGCATTCCCTTAACCGATCAAATTTTACCGGTTTACGCCGTTTGTGTCACAGCGTGGCAGGACGCGCATTGCTGCTGGGCGCCGCAGTGGTGAAGCTTTCACCACATCCGCACAATTCCTGGGCATTGGGATTGTCGAAATGAAACAGTTCATTGAGCCCGTCGCGACGAAAATCCAGGGTCAGCCCCTGCAACAGCGACAGGCTATCTGCCGCGACAATCAGCTTGACGCCATGGGCCTCGACCACCTGATCGCCATCGGGCACGTCATCGGCGTAATCCATCACATAGGAATAACCGGAACAACCGGTCTCGCGCACGGCCAGACGCAAGCCCAGGCCATGCCCGCGACGCTCAAGTTGCGTACGTATCCGCTCAGCGGCGGCGGGTGTCAGGGTAATTTCATTCATAACTCATACTCACTTTGCGGTTGGTTCATCAGCCAGATCAACGTCTGGCTTGACGTCCAGAGCCTGTTTCAATGCATCTACGGCCATCACCGCGCAATAACGCTTGACCGCGGGCAACTCCAGTTGTTCCGTAATCATGCGCGGTTCCAACTCACGCATGGCCTCACGACGACGGCCGGTAACGTAGGCGCAAAGCCATGCGCCGGTGGCGATCAGATATGGGCAACCCAGGGCCTGGAACAGGGCATCGTCGATGCGCCCATCCTCCGCCACCAGAACTTCAAGCTGCAGCAAGGCGTGGCTGGCCGGCGTCTGGGCGCGGCCACGACTGGCCTTTTGCTCAGGTTCGAAGCAGCCACTTCGGCGCGGTTCGCGGAAAAAGCGCCAAATCTTGTCAGGATAAATACTCGCATTCATGCCGCCTGCTCCTGCCACAGCGGCGACAACGCCCGCAGCCTACGCACGCTGGCAATCACGCGCTGGGCCGCCTGGTCAATCTGCTCCGCACTGGTTTGCGGGGCAAAGCTAAAACGCAGACTGGCATCGGCCAAGCTGTCATTGCGCCCCAAGGCCCGCAGCACGTACGACGACTCGGCATGATCCGAGGTGCATGCAGACCCGCTGCTCACCGCCAGATCCACCAGATCCGCGCGCAGGGATTCGCCATCGACCCCATGAAAGCTCAAATTCAGAATGTGGGGCGATTGCGCGGTGTCCGCACCGTTGACCTCTACACGTGGCAACGCAGCGAGGATTTGATCCTGCAAACGCCGGCGCAGGCTGCCGAAATGACGGAAAATCTGCTCCCGCTCGGCCTCGGCCAACTCCGCAGCACGCACCAGCCCGACGATCTGATGCACCGGCAAGGTGCCCGAGCGCAATCCGCGCTCCTGCCCACCACCGTAGACCAGCGGCTGCACCTTGACTGGCGGTTTACGCCGTAGATACAGCGCCCCGATCCCCTTGGGACCACCCAGCTTGTGCGCCGAAAAACTCATCATGGCGACATCCCAACGACGCGCCTCAACCGGCAATTTGCCCAGTGCCTGAGCCGCATCCACATGCAGCAGGACCTGCTTGTCAGCACACACCCGAGCCAGGGCAGGAATGTTATGCACCACCCCCGTCTCGTTATTGACCAGCATGCAGCTTGCAAAACAGGTGTCGTCCTTGAGCGCGCTGGCCAACGTGTCTGGCGCAATCAGCCCCTGCGCGTCAGTGTCCAGCCAGTCCAGACTCCAGCCGCGACTGGCCAACTGGCGGCACGGATCAAGCACCGATTTATGCTCGGTCTTGGCCAGCGCAATACGCTTGCCCTTGTTGGCGTAAAAAGCCGCGCCACCAAGCAGCGCCATGTTGTTGGCTTCGGTCGCACCCGAGGTAAAAATAATCTCTTCTGCCTTGGCCCCGATCAGCGCGGCGAAACGCTCGCGCGCCTGTTCGACAATGCGTGCAGCCTGGCGGCCCGGCACATGATCAGAACCAGGATTGGCGAAATGGCCCTGCTCCGTCATGCACATGGCCATCGCTTCAGCCACCTCCGTACGCACGGGCGTGGTGGCGGCGTGATCCAGATAAATCATCTCAGCCACCGAACAACCCCGCTGCAAAAGCCGGAGCACGCGTGCCGGCAATCTCGTTCAACGCCTGAAGAAACCGCTCAACTTCAGCCTGAGTGCTTTGCTCGCCAAAACTGACCCGGATGGCGCTGTGCGCGGTGTCGCTGTCATATCCCATGGCCAGCAGCACATGGGTGGGCTCGCCGGTGCCGGCATGACAGGCCGAACCGCTGGTCACCGCAATCTCGCGTCGATCCAGCTCCATCAACAAGGCTTCGGAATGAAAGCCCTGCACGCCGAACTGACAGGTGTTGGCCACGCGCGGTGCATCGGCTGCGAATATCTGCACATTGGGCATGCCCGCAAGGCCATTCTCCAGTGCGTCACGCAGGGCCTGCACATGACGCTGACGCGCCTGCAGCTCGCGCTTGGCCATGACCGCAGCCTGGCCGAAGCCGAC
>JBFKEC010000034.1:0-17337 GCA_041619315.1 Oceanococcus sp.
GCGACAGGTCAATTTCATCCAGCTTGAACTCAGCTTCGCTCGGCGCACTCGGATTTACGATCCACAGCTTGCCACTGCCGTAACGCAGCACATAGGCCTTGCTGTCGCTGACCTCGATAATGCTGTACGGATTGCTCTGGCTGTCTTCATCCGCACTCTGGGTCGAATAGGTATAAACCGGCGTTGATGGATCATCCACCGAGTAGCGACTGATGGTGTTGGTGCCGAATTTCAGAATGCGATAGAAATGCCCGGCGCCACCGACCACCGTGATGTCGGAGCTTGAGCTGGGGTCGAGTTCGTTGCTGGCGCTGATGGGCAGATCAACGCTGAGCACACTGTGCGCGCCGGCATCGTAACCGGCTGTACGTGTGCCGATGACTGCGCCGCTGTCGACCGCTGCACCCGAGCCGTTGTTGTTGCTGCCGCAAGCAGCAAGGGTCAGGGCGCAAAGCGCCAGTGCATGTTTAAAAGTCATGCTCATTGTCCTCATTGGAATGTGTAGTTGATGGTCAGGTGGTAACTGCGCCCAGGGCGCGGAAAGCCGTTGAATTGGGCATGGGTCTGATCAAGCAGATTGCGCACTTCCACGCCGCCGCCCAGGCCGCCCGCATCCACATTGAGCCCGGCGGAATGCAAGCGGGTGGTCGGCGCCTTGAGCAGATTGCTGCTGTCGTAGTACTGCTCGCCCTCGTATAGAAATTCATAGAACAGCCGCCACGCCCCAGGCCACGCAGCCCGACCCAGCGCCTGATTGATTCGGGCGTAACCCTGCCAGCGAGCCCGCCCCGGCAACTGACGGCCACGCGATGCGCGCACCTCGGTGCGGTCTTCACTTTCAAGCCAGGTCGCGTTCACGATCACGGCGGTGTTTGCAGCCACATCCCACTGCGACTCCAGCTCCACACCGTAGATCAGGGCCTGATCGGTGTTGACCGCGCGCCCAACGCCGCGCGCGTCATAGACAAAGCTGATCGCATCACGCAAATCCTGAGCGAAAATAGCGCCGCCCACGCGCCAGCCCACAGCTTGGCAATCCAGGCCCAGATCCAGCATGATCAGGGCCTCGGGCTTAAGCGCCGCATTGCCGGTGACATAACCGCGATCGCCATAGCGCTCGACAAAACCAGGTGCACGCTGGCGGTAGGCCAACTGCCCCCGCGGTGCACACCGATCATCCTGACGGGCATAGCGCCAGGCCAGTTGCGGCTCGACAAACAACTCGTCTTCGCGGGATGTGACGGTCTGCTCCCTGACCTCATCCTGCATGGCGTTGACATGCACGCTGGCGTCCAGCGCCAGGGCATTATCAAAGCGCCCATGCCAGACCCCTGCCACGGTCATTTGCTGACGCACAACCCGACGGCCGGATTGCGTTGAGGTGGCATCCTCACTGCGGTAGTCCTGCCATGCCGTCTGCGCGAACCAACCCCAAGCGGGGCCATCATGGCCACTGCTGATCGCCGCACGGCGGCTGCGCATGCGCAGGTCCTGATCGCCCAGGCCGATACGCCCGGCCGGATCGGCATAGTGCTCGCGCAGATGCTGCCATTGCACTGAGAGATAAGCCTCGTCCGCATTGCGCCAGCGCAGATTGGCCAGACTCAGGTCGGTAGCCAGCGTGGTACCTGGATCCGCAGAGTTAACCCGATCGGGCAAATCCTGATTTTGCGAAAAGCCGTAAGCCAGACCATCTACTCGCCCCGACCCCAGCGCCCAACTTTGGCGCAGCAAGCCAAACTGCTGGTCACGCCCGGCGTGGGCGCGCGGCTCCTCGTCACGGCGTAGTGGATCGTCTGGATCAAACGGCTTGTACGGATTGCGAATGGGGAAATCGTTGTCGCTGGCTTCGCGCCCCAGGCTCAGCAATCCTTGATCCCAGCCGAGCATGGCTGATCCACGCCAACTGGCGAAACTGCCGTATCCGGCCTGAACGGCACTGGCGCCCTGTTCGGGAGGACGCAAATCAATGGCCCCGGCACTGCTCAGTCCCAGCGACAGCGGCGCGCCACCGCGATAGATGTCGGCATGCGCGACCACAGCTGTGGGAAACAAGGCCAGATTAATCGCCTGGCCGCCAGCCAATTCCAAAGGTATGCCGTCAAACAGCACCTGAACATGGCGGGCCGCACTGCCACGCAGACTGGCTTCGGCGTAGGCACCCAGGCCGCCAGTAGTGCGAATCTGCACCCCGGCAGCTGGTGCCAGCAATTCAGCCAACTCGCGGCTGCGCTCTCGCTCATTGCTCAGACGTGTAACCGCATGCGGACTCTGCACGCTTTGGCTCTGCACGGTGACAACCGGCAGGCGCACGGCGGCCTCACCACTTGCCATCGCAATGGGCGAAAAACTGAACAACAGAAGAAAAAACTTGCGCCTCACACCCGAGCCCCATGTATTGCAGACAATCAGCAGGGGCGGGCCGGGGAAGCGACGATTCAGGGCAGGCCTGGACGGCGTCTTCCACGATCACAGCCCTCCGCTGTATCGATGAAAACACCCAGGGCTGGTATCGGGCTTGAAGAAAAACTTCTTACCGTTGCGGGGGCAGCGCCGGACTGGCGGCTGAAAAGATCAGCGCGTCACCGGACTTCCCATTTCAGTCGATCTGACGAGACATACGCCAGACCCACACCATGGATGCAGCGCAACAGAATACGCCACGGCGCCAGCATGCCGCAATCAAACGTTAACGCTTTGAACCTTTGGGTTTGGCTTTTTTGCTGTCGTTGGGCGTCTCGGCAAAGGCACTTTTCAGGTCCTTGGGCAGTGCCCACTTGTGCTTGCGCGCCCAATCGACAAACGTCGCCAGCTTGATCGGCGTATCCAGATGCGGTTGCTTAACCGCGCGTACAAGCAGCCCGCTGTCCGAATCTGCGGCTGCACGCAGCAAGACGCTCTGGCGCTGACACATGGTGCGCAACCATTGCGGATCGCCAGACCCGCCCAATGGCAGTTCACTGCCTGCCGATCGCAGGACCAAAAAGCTGTCCAGCCCCAGACTGTCGGGCTCCACATCCGCACTCAGCGCCAGCGCCTGCCAGATCAGTACCTGGCGCTGGGCACTCCAGCGTGACCACTCGGGCGTGACGGTCGAATCACTCATTGTCTGACACCCTGCGCTTGGCCGGCGCGCGTTTACGCGGCCTGGCCGCCGACTTGGCGGCGGGCTTGGGCACCACTGCGGCCTCGCCCTGCGTGTGACGCTCCGGCATATCGAACTCAAACGCCCCCAGATTCTCCGCTCGCATCTTGCGACGCAGAACATTGAACGGCTCAAAGTTCACAAAATTGGGCAAACTCATCAGCTTTCCAGCTCCAGAATTTTGGCCATCTTCGACTGTATATCTGTGCGAATCCGGAATTCCACACGCTGCGAACGGGCGAAGTCTTCAGTGCCATCGGGCTTGTAGATCAACTTGGATGACGACAGCCCGTTGGCGGTGAGATGCTGGCGCAGCCACGGCAGATGACTGTCCAGCCTGGGGTTGTCGAGCATCACGTAGCGCAGCACACTGCGCGAACGCTCATAGGACAAATCCATGTTCTTCAGATAGGCGTCCAGCGGTGATGCCGGATTGCTGCGATTCCAGAAACTTGAGGTGTGGCCTTCGATACGCAACTCCTCGATGCTGTTGCCGAATCCATCCTGGGTAATGACCTGGAGATAACGCGGAAAAAAGTCGTTGAGAATGTCGCGAAACTCATCCGTGATGGTCGATGAACCGACCGCGAACAGGACCTCCGGCTCATTGAAACGCACGGTCAGATCATCCTCGATCTCGGCATTCCATTTGGGCAGATCGGAGCCAAACTCGAGCATCAGTTCGTGGTACAGCTCATCGCGCTTCTTGTCATACAGCACGGCCACTTCCTTGACGCTGTCGACATTCATTTGAGCGCCCTTGAGCTTGGTTTGCAGACTTTCGACCGTCTGCTGCCAGGCTTGCTCGTGGGCCGCGCTTTCCTCCTGCTGCGTGAGCATGAAATACAGCATCAGCAGGAAGAACAGGATCAGCGCCCCGCCGAGCAGGTCGGCGGCCGAAATCCAGTGGTCGTCGCGTGCAGCAGCGCCTAGGCTGTCGTCATTGAACATGGCTTAAACCTCGCGTGCGATGCCGACCACTTCACGCAGCCGGTTGGTCAACGGGGTGTAGTCCTCGACAAACTTCTCAGACAACGCGGCAAGCTGCTGGCCGAAGCTGGTCAGTGCGCGCTTGAGCTCGTCATCCATGGCGTGATCAACCCGAATCACCTGCTCCTCAATACGCTCGGCAATGTCCGAAAGATGGCGGTTCATATCGCTGTTGCCGGAAACAATGCGCTCCTCGATGTTCTCCAGTGATTTGCTCGTCTCATCCACAATGTGAGCGAAGCGCTTGAGGTGATTTTCGATCTGCACCCGTTGCGAATCGATACCTCCGAGCAAGGCCGAAATGTTGCGTGAGACATCGATGAAGATTTCCGACTTGGAGGCAATCTCGTCGAACCGTCGGGTCGCAGTGTCCATGTGCTTGGTGCTGCGCGACTGCATGGTGACCATGTCGTCGAGCTGAGTGCGATAGGTTTCCATCCATTCGATCAATTCGCTGATCGCCTGATTGAAGCCACCAATCTTTTCCCAGAACTGTCCGGAGAACTGGGTGTTGAACTGCTTGATCAATTCCTCCAGCACATTCATCAGACCCTTGGGACTGTAGTCGACCTGACGCTGGGTGTTTTCTTCCAGCGCCTTGTGGATGGCCCCAAGTTGCTTCTTGGTGTCGTCATGGGCGTTGCGCATTTCATCGACGATGCCATCGCGCGCACCATCCGGGCCTACGATCGCCATGCGCAGATCATCGACTGCATCCGCTACCGTGGTGGCCAGATTGTTGACGTCACCGGACAATCCACCACCCATTTCACCCATAGCGCCGACCATGCCCTCGGACAGCTCGCCGATGCCGGCATTGACGCTGTCGAGGCGCTCGGCCAGGGCTGCGGCATCCTCACCCATCGCAGCACGCAACGCTTCGCTGGTCCGGGCCAATGCTTTGGCCAGCTCCATCTGACCTTGCTGCATTTGCTTGCCAAGCTCAGCACTCAGGGTCCGTGCGGTGCCATCCGGGCCAACCAGCGCATCGCGAATTTCACTCACCGCAGTGGTGACTTGTGCAGCCATCGCATCACGGTTGTTCTTCAACGCCTCGGCCAGCGCCTCATTGTTGGCACCGAGCACATCAGACAGCTTGTCGCCCAGCGCCTCGGAACCACCACGCAGGCTTTCCATGCGCTCCAGCAACGCGGCACTGTCGCCGCCCATGGCTGACTGCAGCGCTTCGATCGCCTTGGCCACGCTGGACATCTGCTCGGCGGTTTTCTCGCTGCCCGCCGCAAGCCCGGCATTGAGGGTGGCAAGATCTTTCTCCGCACCGGCCCGCAAGCCCTCGGACACACGGGCCAAAGCCTTGGCCAGTTCCATTTGGCCACCCTGCATGGCCACTTTCAATCCGGCAGCCGCACCGTCAGGCCCGACCAGAGCATCGCGCATTTCACTGACGGCGGTGGTGATCTGTGCGGCCATCGCATCACGATTGTTTTCCAGTGCTTCAGCCAGGGCCTGATTGTTGCTGCCCAGGACCTCGGCAAGCTTGTCGCCGAGCGCTTCGGAGCCACCACGCAGACTTTCCATGCGCTCCAGCAATGCGGCGCTATCGCCCCCCATGGCCGACTGCAACGATTCAATCGCTTTGGCCACGCTGGACATCTGTTCAGCGGTCTTCTCGCTACCCGCTGCCAAACCGGCATTGAGCGTGGCAAGATCCTGTTCGGCACCGGCGCGCAGACTGTGCGAAACCTGAGCCAGCGCCTTGGCCAGGTCCACCTGCCCGGCTTTCAATGCCGACTTCAAGCCGTCGGCGGCGCCGTCCGGGCCAAGCAATGCATCGCGAATTTCGCTGACCGCCGTTGTCACCTGCGCAGCCATCGCGTCGCGGTTGTTTTCCAGCGCTTCGGCCAGGGCCTGATTGTTACTGCCCAGGACCTCGGCAAGCTTGTCGCCGAGTGCTTCGGAGCCACCCCGCAGACTTTCCATGCGTTCCAGCAATGCCGCGCTGTCGCCGCCCATGGCCGACTGCAACGATTCAATCGCCTTGGCCACACCAGACATCTGCGCAGCGGTCTTCTCGCTGCCGGCGGCAAGCCCGGCATTGAGCGCGGCGAGATCTTTTTCGACCCCGGCCCGCATCCCTTCGGACACCTGCGCCAATGCTTTGGCCAAATCCGCCTGTCCGGTTTGCAGTGCGGACTTCAGACCGTCGGCTGCACCATCCGGACCAACCAGCGCATCGCGAATCTCGCTGACCGCTGTGGTGATCTGTGCGGCCATCGCATCGCGGCTGTTCTGAAGTGCGTCGGCCAGCGCCTGATTGTTGGCACCCAGGACATCGGCCAGACGATCACCCAGCGCATCGGAGCCACTGCGCAGCGAGTCCAGACGTTCCAGCAACTTGTCGCTGTCATCGCCCATGACACCACGCAAATCCTGTATCGCCTGCCCGACCGCACGCATGTTCTCGGCCGTGCTTTGCGCGCTGCGTTCAGCCTGGGCCTCAATACGATCACCCAGCCCGGCCTGCAATGCAGCCGTGGTCTCAGCCAGCCTGTCGAAGCCGGCTCCGGATGCGCTGTCCATGGCTTTAAGTTGATCCAGCAATGCCTTATCACGCTGCTCGGACGACTCAACCGCCCGCGTCACCGCATCAACCGAAGCTTTGAGCGTGTCAGCCTGACTGCGCGCCTGATCGCGAGACTCGGCCTGAATATCACGCAGCGATGCCAGCAAAGGTGATTTCTTGTCGTCGGTCAGACTCGCAAGAACACCGCGCATGGCCGCGACCAGATCCTTGAGGCTGACCGGCTCGCCTGCGTCCGCTTCATTGAACATGAACAGGTGTCGGAACTTGACCAGAATGCCGCCCAGAATGCCCGCAACCGAGGTCCAGAAGGCCAGCTTGATACCCCCGAACAGCGCGCTGACACTTTCCTGCACATTGCCGGGGTCAAAACCGGCAAGCCCGATAGTGATACCCAGGAACGTCCCGAATATCCCCAGACTGGTAAGAATTGAGGGGCCGTTCAAAGCGACCCCCGGGCGACGGCTGACCAGAGCGTAGGCGGTCATAACTGCGATCACGCAGATGATGCCCCAGGTCAGGTAAAGAGTCGTAGTTTGTTCCATCTACACGCACCTTCGAAATTAGAAACCAGATTCAATTCCCCGGTGCTCGCTTTTTACGGTCTGAGCCGTTTGCATTCCTGCGCTGCGTTTTCTGGTGGCGAGCTCACCCCGACGTAAACCTAGCCGGCTGCACATTGCAGGATCGTTAAATCTACACCTTTTATCGGCGCCATGGGTTGACAAGTATCGACAAACCGCTGGCCTGAATAATCCGTCAATTACCACAGCCATTACCCTGCAGGTTATTGACGCAATATGGGAAGTGGTCGAGCCTGACACTCTCCTGGCAGCGTCCGAGGCACAGCCATACATGCACACAATCCTGTTGCAAAGTGCAGAGCCCTACCGCATTCCGATATACAGAATTCCCGCCAGCGGCCAGCCGCGCCATGCCACTGTGCTGATACTGCCAGCACTGGGCATCGCGGCCAGGTTCTATGCCGCGTTCGCCCAGTCGCTGGCCGATCACGGCCTCGACGTTGTGATCATGGAGCAGCGCGGCCATGGTGCCAGCGCCTTGCGTCCCTCACGTCAATGCGACTTTGGTTTTCGCGAATATTTGACGACCGACCTTTCGACCACCCTTGACTGGATAGCCAACGCAACGCCCCAGCAGCCATGCTTCGTGCTCGGTCACAGTCTGGGCGGACACCTCGCAACCATGGCCTGCGGCCTTTTCCCAGACCGCATTGCCGGACTGATTCTGAGTGCGTGCGCATCGCCATGGATCCCCCAGTACCCGCCCAGCATGCGTGGCAAACTGCATGTGCTATCGGCCGCTGTCACACTCAGCACAGCGCTATTGGGCTACTACCCCGGCCAGCGCCTGGGCTTTGGCGGGCGCGAAGCACGCACATTAATGCGTGACTGGCAGCACATGCTCAGGACCAATCACTAC
The DNA here is from genome assembly GCA_041619315.1 of Oceanococcus sp. Classification (GTDB taxonomy): domain Bacteria; phylum Pseudomonadota; class Gammaproteobacteria; order Nevskiales; family Oceanococcaceae; genus Oceanococcus. The sequence continues at coordinate 8,121 of JBFKEC010000034.1, forward strand.
GTCGCCCGCGGTCTGAATAGCGACCTTGATGTGGCGGTTTCGCAATACACCGGGCCGGTGCTGAGCCTGCGCTACGCCGACGATGCGTTTGCGCCAGCCGCCGCAACCCTGGCGGTCACCGACAAATTGTGCCGCGCCCACCTGAGTCAGGCCTGCATCGACACCAGCGCTTATTCGCGGCGCGCCGATCACTATCAGTGGGTGCGTGAACCGCAACCGGCAATAAGCCGAATCGTCGACTGGCTGGACAGCCTGAAAATGGCGTGAAACCCGCTGACCCCGGCGTTAAAATCAGGCAACAGCGCCGCAGTGCACCGCCCATCGGGCTAACGCTTGGCCTGCCACACTTGGCCTAAACAGGAGCGCCCATGCCGCAAGACCAAGCCTTTGGCCCACGGGGTGACAGTCACTATCATCGTTCGCTCAGCGAACTCAGTCAGATTCTGCCCAGCCTGCCGCGCGATGATGCCGACCAGGGCTGGGTCTGCCTCATTGTGCGTCGCCTGCACGATGGCACACGAGAAAAACCCCAGCGCGCCCACCTGAGCGTTGAAAGTGGTCTGCAGGGTGATGCCTGGGCGCAGCGACCACCACGCGATCCTCAGGCCCAGTTGGCGGTCATGCGTCGTCAGGTCGCTGAATTGATTGCCAACGGCCAGGATCTGGAGCTGTTCGGTGACAATCTGTTCGTGGATCTGGATATCAGCACGGCAAACCTGCCACCAGGAAGTCGCCTGCGGGTCGGCTCGGCGCTGGTCGAAGTGACCGATGAGCCCCATAATGGCTGTGCCAAGTTTCATCAACGCTTTGGCGCGGACGCGCTGCGTTTCGTCAATCAACCCGTGACACGAGACCTCAACCTGCGCGGCATCTATTGGCGAGTCATAGAATCCGGAGACGTCTGGATTGGCGCGCCGATCGAGCTTATATCGCGCAATTGAAAGACTGCATCACGAAACCTTGCTCAGGAACGCGACGCCAATCACACAAATCAGGCCGTGCTTTCCTGTCGACACGCAAATTTGCTGCGAAGTTTCACCACGTCGTCTACACTTTGCGCTATAACGAAAAAGACTTTGGGCGGAAAGAACTCCGGTTCTTAGAACTCACATGACACCTCATAAAGGACATATACATGCGTGAATCCAAAAAGTTGCGGAATGCATTGCTGATGGCATTGGCCGCAGCAGCCATTGCCGGCTGCCAGGCTAATGGCGGTGGTACCGGCGGCGCTGGCTCCGGCGGCGCGCCGACCGAAGATAATGGCCCAGACGGCATTGCTGGCACCGAGGATGACAATGGCGGCTTCGGCCCCAATGATGGCAGCACCGGCACAACGGTGTTCGTCGACACCGATGATGACGGCGTGGCTGACACCCTGGTTGAAGAAGGCAAAGGCTTTGTTTGCACCAACACCACCGCTGGCGCGACCACTGAAGTTGGCGCAGACGGCTTGGTCGGTGCAGCCGTCGGCCCGCTGCTTGGCCTGCTTGGCGGTGGATCAATCGACACACTGCTCGATAGCGTGACCAGCGCCAATGACGCGATTGACGCCAACCTTGGCAGCGCCGCGGTCTTCACCACCACCTTGGGTGGTCTGGCTGGCCTGCTGACTTCGGTTGAACTCAACGTGCTTCTGCCGGGTGCGCAGAGCGGCTATGCCGTCTACGGTCTGTCGTTTCCGGGTGGTACGCTGGATCTTAGCCTGATGGACGAAATTTCCATCGTGACCTACCTTGACGACGTAGAGCAGGAAAGCGCACCGCTGAGCAACGTCGCCATCGATCTGCTGGGCACCAATGTGTCTGCCAACGAGCCGGTGTTCTTCGGCCTGCAGGCGACCAAGCCGTTCGACCGTGTGGCCCTGAGCGTGGCTTCACAGCTGCTGTCGGTGAATCTGGGTGAACAGCTGCATGCGCATGAACTGTGCGTGGGCGGCACCTTCTTTGATCCGCCGGATGCGACGCCGGAGCCGACCGCAACGCCGGAGCCGACCGCAACGCCAACACCGACGCCAGAAGCAACCCCAACCCCGGCTTAATCAGCCAGGTAAAAATGCAGCCGGTACCGCCATGCGGTACCGGCTTTTTTTATGCCTGCCGCCAGGCCAGCCAGCCATCCGTGGGCCCTCTGGCCCGTTTTGTGCTTTTCACTGTAGCCGGCCTTCACATCAGTTATGGTAGGCCATTTGTAATCTTCGGAAGCCGTCTGCATGAGTGAAAACCAACCGGTCAAATCGCTACTGGTCGCCAATCGTGGTGAAATCGCCATCCGCGTCATGCGCGCGGCAGCGGAAATGGGCATACGCACCGTTGCCATCTATGCTCATGAAGACCGTTTTTCCCTGCATCGTTTCAAGGCCGACGAAAGCTATCCGATCGGCGCCGGCGCCAAGCCAATTGCGGCCTATCTCGACATTCCCGGCATCATTCGCATCGCCCGCGATGCCGGTGTTGATGCCATTCATCCCGGTTACGGCTTTTTGTCCGAGAACCCCGATTTTGCCGAAGCCTGCGAAGCCGCCGGCATCCGCTTCATAGGCCCAAGCCCCAAAGTCCTGCGCACCCTGGGCGACAAGGTTTCAGCGCGCAAGGCGGCGGAAGCCGCCAATGTGCCGGTCCTTCCGGCCAGCAAAGCCCTGCCCGCCGACATCACCCAGTGCAAAGCGATACTTGCCGAAATCGGCTACCCGATCATGCTCAAGGCCAGTTGGGGCGGCGGCGGCCGTGGCATGCGCGTGATCGAAAGCGAATCCGAACTGGAAGCGCAGCTGACCTCGGCACGCAGCGAGTCCAAGGCCGCGTTCGGCAACGATGAAACCTATGCGGAAAAGCTCATTCGCAATGCACGCCATGTCGAAGTGCAGGTTCTGGGCGATCAGCATGGCCAGCTGGTGCATCTGTTCGAGCGCGATTGCTCGGTGCAGCGCCGCCATCAAAAAGTGGTGGAGCGCGCGCCAGCACCCTACTTCAATGATGCGCAGCGTGAAGAACTGTGCGAAACCGCATTGCGGCTGTGTCGCAGTGTCGGCTATTCGCATGCGGGCACGGTTGAATTCCTGCTCGACGCCGACACCAACAAATCGTATTTCATTGAGGTCAACCCGCGCATTCAGGTTGAACACACGGTGACCGAAGAAGTCACCGGAGTGGACATCGTCAAGGCGCAGATCAAAGTCGCCGGTGGCCAGCACATCGGCGAACCAGGGCTGCCACAACAGGATCAGATTCGCCTGGATGGCCACGCCTTGCAGTGCCGTGTGACCACCGAAGATCCGGAAAATGGATTCACCCCCGACCACGGCCGATTGATTGCCTATCGCAGCCCCAATGGCTTCGGCATCCGTCTGGACGGCGGCACCTCTTATTCCGGTGCGGTGATTACCCCGTTCTATGACTCCATGTTGGTGAAGGTCACAGCCTGGGCGCCGACTCAGGACGAGGCGATTGCACGCATGGACCGCTGCCTGCGTGAGTTCCGCATCCGCGGACTGGCGACCAATCTTCAATTCCTGGAAAACGTCATCGGTCACCCCAAGTTCACCGATGCGAGCTACACCACGCGGTTCATAGACTCCACCCCGGAACTGTTCCAGTTCACCCCACGGCGTGATCGGGCGACCAAACTGCTGCGCTTCATAGGCGATGTGGTGGTCAACGGCAGCCCGGAAATGAAGGATCGCCAGGCGCCCAAGCGGCCGCTTCCGACGCCGCGCCTGCCCCAGACGGATACCGCCGGCGCGCCGCCATCGGGCACCCGCGACGTCCTCAAACAGCTCGGTCCGGAAGGCTTTGCCCGCTGGATGAAGGAGCAGCCACGCACCCTGCTGACCGACACCACCTTGCGCGATGCGCATCAGAGCCTGTTTGCCACACGCATGCGCAGCCGCGACATGCTGGCAATCGCGCCGCACTACGCCCAATTGATGCCGCACCTGCTGTCGCTGGAGTGCTGGGGCGGCGCCACCTTCGACGTGGCCATGCGCTTTCTCAAGGAAGACCCGTGGGAGCGTCTGACCCGCCTGCGCGAGGAAGTCCCCAACATCCCGTTCCAGATGCTGCTGCGCTCGGCCAATGCGGTGGGCTACACCAACTATGCCGACAATGTGGTGCAGTACTTCATCCGCCAGGCGGTCGAAAACGGCATCGACATTTTCCGCATCTTCGACTGCCTCAACAATGTTGATGACATGCGTCTTGCGATCAACGCCGTGCGCGATGCGGGCGGGGTCGCCGAGGCCGCGATCTGCTACACCGGCGATCTGTTTGATCCCAGCCGACCCAAATACAACCTCGACTATTACCTCAAGCTGGCCCACACCCTGCAGGATGCCGGCGCCCATGTGTTGGGCATCAAGGACATGGCCGGTGTGTGCCGACCGCGTGCCGCACATGCGCTGGTCAGCGCGCTGAAAAAGGAAATCGATTTACCGATCCATTTCCACACCCACGACACCAGCGGAATCGCCGCCGCCAGCGTACTGGCGGCCATCGATGCCGGTTGCGATGCGGTGGATGGCGCGCTGGATGCGATGTCTGGGCTGACCTCGCAACCCAATCTGGGCAGTATTGCCGCCGCACTGGCGCACAGCGACAAAGCCCCCGATGTGGATCTGGCCAGCATGCGCCAGCTGTCGGATTACTGGGAAGATGTACGCCGCTATTACAGCCCGTTTGAAAGCGATATCCGCAGTGGCACAGCCGATGTCTATCAGCACGAGATGCCCGGCGGGCAGTACACCAATCTGCGCGAGCAAGCACGCGCCATGGGTCTGGGCCCGCGCTGGCCGGAGGTGTCTCGTGCTTACGCCACGGTCAACCGCCTGTTTGGCGATATCGTCAAAGTCACCCCGTCTTCCAAGGTTGTCGGTGATCTGGCCCTGTCCATGGTCGCCAACAATTGGAGCGAGCAGGACATACTCGATCCCGAACGCGACATCGACTTCCCCGAATCTGTGATCTCGCTGTTTCGCGGTGAACTTGGCACCCCGCCAAACGGCTGGCCGGCGGCCTTGCAGGCCAAAGTGCTCAAAGGCGACAAGCCCATACAGGGCCGGCCTGGCGCGCACATGCCGGCGGTCGATCTGGAAGCCGCACGCACCGATCTGGGCAAGCGTCTGGAACGTGACATCAGCGATACCGATCTGGCTTCGTGGCTGATGTACCCCAAGGTTTTCGAGGACTTCGTCAAACATCGCAAACTGTATGGCGACGTCAGCACCCTGCCGACTGAAACATTCTTCTACGGCATGGATGAGCACGAAGAAATCAGCGTCGACATCGACAAGGGCAAGCGCCTGATCATTCGCCTGCAAAGTTCAGCCTTCCATGAAGAGGACGGCGTAACCCGCTTGTTCTACGAACTCAATGGCCAGTCCCGCGTCATCCGGGTTGAGAACCAGCAGGTTGCCGGCACCGTCGGCAAGGCCAAGGCCGATCCGGACAACGACTCCGAGATAGGCGCACCCATGGCCGGCATGGTGGTCAGGGTTGCGGTTAAAAATGGCGACCCGGTGCGCAAGGGCGAGCCGCTGGTGACCCTGGAAGCCATGAAAATGGAAACCGTAATCGCCGCGCCGCGTGATGGTGTTGCGGCTGATATCACAGTCACCGCCGGCAACAGCGTGGACATGCATGACCTGCTATTACGCCTGAACGACTGACTTTGCGGGAACCATGACGATGACCTGTGCGTGATAATGTAATCCCCGGGTCAGGTGTGGAACCACTCATGCGAATCATTCATCCGCTGCTGCGGATTGTCATTGCTGTGCTCGTGCTCAGCGCCTGTCAGGGTGGGCGCTATTCGGAAGTCAGCAGCGCTACGTCACGCGATACCAGCAATCCCGACCAACCCGAGGTTGTGGTTGACCCGCTGGGCGACCTGCTTGAACCCACCGGTCTGGGTTATCGTGTCGATACGACCTACGGCACCGGACCGAATGCGATTACGCGCACGGCTTACGGCATCAATGCCCTGCCGGTCGGCGTTGATGTCGATGGCGACAGCAGTACCGGCAATGCCCTGGGTGCCGACATCAGCGTGCACTTTTTCAGCCTGCTGCTGTACGCCTCGGTCACGATAAACACCCTGGACGGCGCACCCAGCCCGATGCCATTGAAAGTGGACGTCAGCATCATTGATCCACGCAATCTGCTCGGCCTGCCCGGTTTGCTGGGCATTGTTGACCCGGACTTGCGCATTGCTCTGGGCATGGACGCTCGTGATGTCAGCGCACCGGACAGCTTTTCCCAAAGCCTGTCAGTACTCGACAGCATTTTCGAATTCCTGCCGCGCTTTACCAGCGCCAATCTGGTGACCGATATCGAAGGCGGCCAGGGTGCGGTAAGCGCAACGCTGGCAATGTATGCCGACCGCTCAGGCATACGCCACGACGGTTTTGAGTTGAGCGCCAGCACCATGCCGGCCACCTCCTCCGACATCACCGTGACTCTGGCTCCAGATGCCGAGGAATCCAGCGTCGAGATAGATGTGAGCTCGCCCACACAACTGGATATTGGTGTGCACACCTACGATGGCGGTGTGGATGCTCCGCTGGGCCTGCGCGATGTTAACGTTGCACTGGCCACCGTCAACGGCTACTTCAACCTTGAACTGCTTGGGGTGGATGGCGTATCCAGTCTGGATGACACCGACACGGTCTACCGTCTCACCGCCGACCAAGCGATAGACACGGTGGTGGTCACACTGAGCGACCAGGATGACAGCGGCGAACGTGGTGAAGCATATATGCAGCTGGCGCCACTGCCAAAAAGCCTGGAACTGATCCGCGGTGCTGATGAATCCATCAGCATGCAGGCCAGTGAACCCATTGCCGACCTGCTGTTTGCCCAAGCCGAAAACACCCGTGCCTCATTTTCAGACGAACTGGATCCACAAACACCGTTTCACAGTCATCTGATTCGCCTGTTCGAAGGTGAAGTGGACGGCCGCCAGGCCGAACTGCTGCAGGCCCGCCTCGGCGGCTTGAGCCAACTTGAAGCGCTGCTCGGAGACACCACGGATATCAGCGCGACGTTGACCCCGGCGCCATTCGCACTGCGTGAGGATGGCCCGGACGGTTACCAGGAAGCGACCATCGACATGCTGCCGGGCAACTTTCGCCTCGCTTTTCCAGATGACGAGCGCCAACTGGTCCTGAATTATCAGGGTGACAGCGCCGGTCCCGGCCTGCACTTTCGCGAAGAAACCCTGGAACTCACCACCCATGCATCGATAGTCCCGCTGCCGGCCAGCATCAGTCTGTGCAGTTCCGGCGGCGACTTGTGCGGAAGCCATGGTGATGGCACTGATACGTCCATGGCCTTTGAAGCCAGCGAACCGCTGACCATCAACTACCGCCAGCGCTCGGCTGATGGCAAAGAAGAAATGGCGATCGACGACTTCTACGTGCAATACCTGCAGGTTGATGTCGGCATCCGCTCAGGCGGCAAGCGCGGCTACATCTTTTTTGATACCAATGGTCAGGCCTTTTCCGGCAGCCTGCGCCAGGTTGACGGTGACAGCGGTCTGGCCATGCAATTCTCCGAAGGTTCTTTCGCCGAAGACCGCTACGTTGAATACGACGACTACATACTCATCGAAGAGCGCAGCGGCAGCATGCGCTGCCCTGGTCGCACGGATCTTGAAGTCCGCGCCGAAGGGGTGTGGTTCGATGCCGATTTCATTCTTGATCAGGTTTGCCAATGATGCGCCCCAGTCTCACCCTGCTTGTGACCGCCAGCGTCATCGCGCTGTCCGCCTGTGACGAAACCTTTCTCGGTGATGCCGAACCGGATCTGGACAACCCATTCACACGTGGCACCACAGAGTCGCTGGAAGAAGCGGCTCTGGATGCGCCAGTGGCGATCACCGCAAGCCAAAGCTGGGGTGGCACGCTGTACGCCATCGCCGATGAAACGGATCCGCGCATCCATGCGCTGGACGACAGTGGTGATGATCAGGGCGAATTCTTGATCACTGGCCTGAATCGCAGCACCTGGCTGGATCTGGCCGTCAACAACAATCACCTATTGATTCTTGATCGTCAGGGCGGCCAAGTGCTGGTTCACAGCGTAGCGGAACCCGGCAACCCACCCCCATTCCAGGGTAACCAGGCGGTCGTGCGCACCCAGACGGTGACCCTGCCGCTACTGTCACTCAGCAATTGCTCAGCTCTGGGCATAGGCAAAGACGACGATACCCTGATTTTGTTGTGTGGTGGCGCGCTGTACAGCACGCCACTGGCCAGTGAAGACGGCACAACCACCAGCGCAACCCAGATCGGCACGCTTGAAACACCCAGCAGCGAAATTGTCGATTTCTCAATTTCACCGGGTGGCCAATACGCTTTGTTGACCACCGCGTCCAACATGCAGGTGGCTCAATCCAACGGCAGCAACTGGGCTCAGGCACTCAACAGTGGCGCCCGTGTGGCCAACTACGGCGATGCCGACATCACACCGGTGAGTGGTGCTTTTGCCTTTAACGGCATTTTGCTGCACGCACTGGGCGACGACAGCAATTCGGAAGGGGCGCTGTTCAACATCTTTAACCCTTAATCAGGGCCGGGTCAGCACAAGCTCAACCTCAACCGTGACGGCAAACCCCACGGTGTTGTCTGTTGCCCAGGAATCCGTGCCCACATCAAAGTTGCGCCGGTCCAGTTCGACCTGCGCAGTCAAGTGGGCGCGGCCATCATCCTGCTCCTGCCATTCGAATTCGAATGGCACATCCTGTTGCTGATTACGGATGCGCAAGCTCGCATCCGCCACATAGCGTTGTGCGCCGAGAGCCTGTATGGAGCGCGTCACAAACCGCGCCTTGGGAAACTGGTCGACAAAAAACCAGGTGTCGCCACGAATGATGTCGTCACGATCACTGCTCGCCGTGTCCAGCGATGCAATGGCAATCTCAACATCAAATCCGCTGCCCGCCAGATCCTCGGGATCGAAACGCAGATCGGCGTCAAAGCGTCGAAAGACGCCTTCAACCGGGACCTCATCGTAACTGGCCACAAAACCCAGACGCGACTGCTCACGAACCATCTGCCAAGCATCCGCCTGGCCGCTGAGTTGGGTCTGCGCAACGCCCAGCGCGGCGACTTCGGCGGTCGCGTTGGACGTGCGCCCTGGCCCGCCGATTTGTGACCACACCAGCAGCGGCAGCCCGACCACCAAAAGCAGCAATGCGAGCTGTCCACGGCGCTGCGGCCACA
>JBFKEC010000035.1:0-17130 GCA_041619315.1 Oceanococcus sp.
GCCGATGAGCTGTACTGGAACGGTTTTCACCACGCCACCGAGACTTACATATTCGGTGATGCCGACCTGAACAAGGAAAGCAGTGTGAATGCCGATTTCGATCTGGTGCTGCGCCACAACGCCCACCGCGCCCAGCTATCGACCTTCTACTACCGCTTCCAGGACTACATCTATCAAGACCAGGGTTACGACAGCAATGGTGATCCGCTGATCGATCCGTTCCACCTCAGTGAGGTGTGGTTCACGCGCCAGACCGATGCCGATTTCCTTGGCGCTTCATTGCGCTACGAATACCAGCTGAATCCGCGCTTCAATTGGCCTGTCATGCTGTGGGCACAGGCTGATGTGTTGTCGGCCAAGGCCTCGGGCGGCGACAGCTTGCCACGAACAGCGCCGGCCAATGCCAGCCTGGGCATGATCTTTGACACCGAAGCGTGGCTGACTTCGCTCACGCTCAAACGCGTGTTCAAGGCCGACCAGCTCGCCGAAAACGAGTCGAGCACGCCGGGCTATACCTGGCTTTCCGGCCAGCTGCAAAAAACCTGGGCGCTGGACGACAGCGAGCTGCAAGTGTGGATCAAAGGCGACAACCTGCTCGACGATGAAGCGCAGAATCACCTGTCCGTGCTGAAAGCATCAGCACCGCTGCCCGGCCGCCAGATTGTGCTGGGCGCCAACTGGACGTTTTAGGCGCGCAATGCCCCTGCGATCAGCTGGCGTCGCGCCCTGGCGGCGCCAGCCCCGCCTGACCGGCAAAGTCCCGCGCAAACTGCCAGGCCACGCGACCGCTGCGCGAGCCGCGCTGCAAAGCCCAGCGCAATGCCGCCTCGCGGCACTGTGCATCCATAGTCGTGACGCCCAGCCGCAACAGGCAAGCCTCGACTATGGCCAGAAACTGATCCTGGCTGAACGGGTGAAATGACAGCCACAGCCCAAAGCGCTCGGACAGCGAGACTTTCTCCTCCACCGCTTCACCCGGATGAATTTCACCATCGATGGCGCGGGCCTGCTGATTGTCACTTTGATATTCCGGCAGCAAATGCCGCCGGTTGCTGGTCGCGTAGATCAGCACATTGGACGGCGGCGCCGCCAGCGAGCCTTCGATGGTCGCTTTGAGCGCCTTGTAACTGGCGTCATCGGCTTCAAACGACAGATCATCGGCGTAGATGATGAATTTTTCCGCGCGGCCATGCAGTGGCGCCACGATGTCGGGCAGATCCACCAGATCCACCCGATCAACCTCGATCACGCGCAAGCCCTGCTCGGCATAACGCGCCAGTAACCCGCGCACCAGTGATGATTTGCCGGTGCCGCGCGCGCCCCACATCAAGGCGTTGTTAGCCGGCAGGCCGGCCAGGAACTGGCGTGTGTTGCGCTCCAGCTCATGCTTTTGTCGTTCTATCCCGAGCAGATCATCCAGATCGTGCAGCTGCGGGTGGTTAACCGCTGCCAGCCGGCCCTGCCCATTGCGATGGACCCAACGATAGGCCCAGGCTGTCCAGTCCGGCTCTGGCGCCTGCGGCTTAAGCCAGGCCTCAACCGTATCTGCCAGACGTTCCAGACGGCTAATCAGTTGTTCGTTGCGCTCACTCATGTCAGGCCTTGAGGCGATACCCTGTTTTGAAAACCCACCACAATATGGCCGAGCAGATCGCCAGAAAAACCAGCGAAATCGACACGCTCAGCCACAGACTGACATCGGCCATGCCATAGAAACTCCAGCGAAAGCCGCTGATCAGATAGACCACCGGATTAAACAGGGTCACCGCGCGCCACAACGGCGACAGCATGTCCAGCGAGTAGAACACCCCGCCCAGAAAGGTCAGCGGGGTGATGATCAAAAGCGGTACGAACTGCAACTCTTCGAAGTTGCGCGCCCAGATGCCCAATATGAAGCCGAACAGGCTGAAGGTGATGGCGGTAAACAGCAGAAACGTGACCATCCAGAACGGATGCAGAATCTGTATCGGCACAAAACAGGCGCCAGTGGCCAGAATCACCAGCCCGAGCACCACCGATTTTGTCGCTGCCGCCCCGACATAGGCAATCACCGCTTCCAGCGGCGAGATCGGCGCCGACAGAATTTCATAGATGGTGCCGGAAAACTTGGGGAAATAAATCCCGAACGAGGCGTTGGACACACTCTGGGTGAACAGCGACAGCATGATCAGCCCGGGCACCAGAAACGCGCCGTAGGGCACCCCTTCGACATCGCTGAGACGCCCGCCCATGGCCGCACCAAACACCACAAAATACAACGAGGTGGTGATCACCGGCGCCACCAGCGATTGCCACAGGGTACGCTTGGCCCTGGCCATTTCGAATTTGTAGATGGCCCACACGCCATGATGATTGAAACTCATGCCTGCTCTCCTGCACGCTGGTGAACAAGGTCAACGAATATCTCTTCGAGCGAGCTTTCACGGGTGTTGAGGTCGCGAAAACCTATGTCCAGCTCATTCATCTTGCGCAGCAAGCGTGATATTTCATTGCGATCGGCCTGGGCATCAAAGCTGTACACCAGCTCCTGGCCATCGGCCTGAATGTGCAGCCCCCAAGGCGCCAGCTCATCCGGCACACTGCTTAGTGGCTGCTGCAGACTCAGGGTCAGCTGCTTGCGCCCGAGTTGCTGCATCAGGGCATTCTTTTCGTCCGCACGCACCAGTTCGCCGTGATTGATGATGCCGATGCGGTCGGCCATCTCCTCGGCTTCCTCGATGTAGTGGGTGGTCAGAATGATGGTGACCCCGGACGCACGCAGCTCACGAACCATCTGCCACATGTCGCGCCGCAGCTCGACATCAACGCCGGCACTGGGCTCGTCAAGGAACAGAATGTCGGGCTCATGTGACAGCGCCTTGGCGATCATTACGCGGCGCTTCATGCCGCCTGACAGCATCATGATTTGATTGCTGCGCTTGTCCCACAGCGAAAGCTGCCTGAGGACCTTTTCGATATGCGCCGGATCGGGCGCACAGCCAAACAAACCGCGGCTGAAGCTGACCGTATCCCAAACCGTCTCGAACGCATCGGTGGTCAGTTCCTGCGGCACCAGACCAATACGACTGCGCGCCTCACGCCATTGCGAAATGATATCGAAACCATCGGCCAGCACCCGCCCGGCGGTCGGCGTCACGATGCCGCAGACGATGCTGATCAGCGTGGTCTTGCCGGCGCCATTGGGCCCCAGCAGGGCGAAAATCTCGCCGCGCTGAATATCAAGGTTCACCCCTTTCAGGGCTTTGAAGCCAGAGGGATAGGTTTTGGTCAGACCTTGTATGGAAATGATCGGTGACATGCCCAGGATCAATGCAGGAAAGCGCGCATTGTACCTGCCCGTGCTGTCATTCCCGTGACTCGCATCGCGGTGTAGACTCATACCATCCGCGACCCTGATGAAGAACCAAACCATGAAACAGCTTGCTCTGGCCGCTCTGGCTTCCTGCACCCTCGCCCTGACTGCATGCAGCACCACCGATGCGGTCAGCCTGCCCTTCGACCTGGCTTCAACCACTGGCGACGGCGCGACCTCAACCTCCAGCACATCGGAAGGTGATGGCGGCAGCACACAGGCGCGCCTGGAACAGGAACGCTACGTGGCTACCCAGATCGACTGGATTCGACGTGATGCAGCGCGTGGTGAAGGCGAAAGCCTGGCCGCACTGGCGGAGTTGCTGAACGAGCCGGACAGCGCCGAATTCGGCCGCTGGACCCAGCAGAACTACGCTCTGCTGTTTGCCAATCTTGAACAGCCCGTGGAATTGATCACCCGCATTCGCACCCTGCGTAACTGATCCATCTTCATGCTCAGGTACTCTGCCCGCCCGGCCTGGCCCGGCGGGCTTTTTCTTGCCATCGGCATTTGCACCCTGAGCGCTTGCAATCAGGGCGGCCGCGTGCAGGCGCAATACACCCAGGACAGCGTGTCGTGCGCGGGCCAGCCGATCATCCCGTTTGAAGCCAGCGGCACGATCAGCAACGCCGATGCAAAGACCTATCATCTGATTCCGGTCGATGTGCCGGCCGGCGCCAACGGCATCGAATTCGGCTACAGCTGGGCCGACCGGCTTGATCCGCTGACAACACCGCTGACTCAAACGGTCATCGACCTTGGGGCCTGGGATGCCGACGGCTATCGCGAAGCTGCAGGTTTTCGCGGCTGGTCTGGCAGCCGTCAAGGCAAGTTGCACGACGGCCAGCCCCCGGTTTTCATTACTGCCGGCGGCGCCGACCGGGGCTATATGCCCGGCCCTATTGAGCCCGGCACCTGGCACATAGAACTTGGCTTCGCTGCAGTCGGCCCGCTCGGTGCCGACTGGTCTGTACAGGGGCGCATTCACTGCGATGCACTGTCGATTCCGCGCCCACCGCCGGACCCTGTCGACTCCACGCATGTCGCCAATGCCCAAGCCGGCTGGTACCGCGGTGATTTTCACATGCATGGCTTTCACTCCAACCCGAGCGGCCCAAGCCCACAAGATGTTGTTGCACAGGCGCGTGAGGCCGGGCTGGATGTCCTCATGATCACCGAGTACATCACCGGTCGCCACTGGCAGGAATGGGGCCAGACCCAGCGCGACAATCCGGACCTTTTGATCTGGCCGGGCCGTGAAATCATCACCTATTACGGTCATGCCAACACTCTGGGGGAAACCCCGGACGTACTGGAATACCGCCACGGCTTTGAAGACGTACGACTGGCCGACATTCAAACGGCCAGCAAAGCCCAGGGCGCACTGTTCCAGGTCAATCACCCGACCACCTTCCCCGGCCCGCTGTTCGAAAACTTCTGCCGCGGTTGTGAATTCACCCTGGGCGATGACATCGACTGGTCACTGGTCGACACCATGGAAGTCGTAAGTGGGCCGATCCTGACCAGTGCCAGTGATATCGGCTTGCCACTGCCCGGACAGATACAGAATCCGTTTACCCGTGCGGCACTGGACATGTGGGATGACCTGTTGCTGCGTGGCTATCGCATCAGCGCGGTTAGCGGTTCCGATTTCAAGGGTGTCAACGACGACCCGGCCGAGCGCCTGCGCAGCGGTTATGGCTCGTCCGCCACCGTGGTTTATGCCGAGCAATTGTCACGCGCTGCAATCACTCAAGCACTCGTGCAGGGGCGCAGCTACATTCAAACCCGCGGCATGTACGCCAGTCCTGAACTGGAATTCATGGCAAGCACGAACGAAGGCGACAGCGTGATGTTCGGCGGCACGCTGAACAGTGCAACCGCCACCTTGCACACCCGGGTGATCAACGGCAATGGACAGACCTTGCAGTATCTGGTTGATGGGCGCCGTGCCACCCGTGTTGCCATTACCAGCGATGATTTCACGCATGAACTGGCGGTCAGTGAATCGCTCACACAAGGCCCGCTGGGCACGTTCTGGCGGGTAGAAACGCAAGACGCTCAATCATTGACCGCAATTGGCAGCCCAATCTTCCTCAAAAGCAGCCCGTAAGCGCCGCACCAGGCGTGACATTCTCGTTAGCGCCGGCCAATCAAATCGATCAAAAAATACAATGCCCAATGGCATTGACGGGGGGCATGAGCAGATTCATTATATGCGAACGATTCCCATTTGCATGATCATGACCAAGACGCTCAGCTTTGCCGCAATCCACTTCACCGTGGCCTTTTCCCTGGTCTACCTGATGACCGGCAGTCTGATGACGGGCGGCCTGGTCGCACTGGTTGAACCCTGCGTGAACACGCTGGCCTTTCATCTGCACGAAAAACTCTGGACCCGGCGCCAAACCGAGCGCACGGCAAGGGCCTTCCCCGTATTGGCTACGGCCTGAATTACAGGCATAAAAAAAGCCCGCCGGCTTGCGCGGGCGGGCTTTTCAAAATTGACGGTTTACTCGTCTTCGGCCGGTGCCGGTGCGGCGACAGGAGCCTCAACCAGAGCTTTGATACTCAGGCGAATGCGACCCTGACGATCCACTTCCAGAACCTTGACGCGCACTTCCTGACCTTCATTCAGGACCGAAGCGACGTTGTCGACGCGGTCATGCGAGATCTGTGAGATGTGCACCAGCCCGTCCTTGCCCGGCAGAATGGTCACAAACGCACCGAAGTCCATGATGCGAGCAACCTTGCCGTCGTAGACAGCACCCACTTCAACGTCTTTGGTCAGCTCGTCAATGCGCTTGATCGCAGCATCGGCCTGCGCCTTGTCAACTGCAGCAATCTTGATCGTGCCGTCATCATCGATATCGATGGTGGTGCCGGTTTCTTCGGTGATGCTGCGAATCGTCGCCCCACCCTTACCGATCACGTCACGGATACGATCCGGGTTGATCTTGATGGTGGTGATACGCGGTGCCCATTCGGACATCTGCTGACGCGGCGCGGCGATCACTTCGTTCATCTGCTTGAGGATATGCAGACGCGCTTCGTTGGCCTGGGCCAGTGCCTGCTCCATGATCTCCTTGGTGATGCCGGTGATCTTGATATCCATCTGCAGCGCGGTCACGCCGTCATTGGTACCAGCAACCTTGAAGTCCATGTCACCCAGGTGATCTTCGTCACCCAGAATGTCAGTGAGGACGGCAAAGCGGTTGTCGTCCTTGATCAGACCCATGGCCACACCTGCGACCGGGGCCTTGATCGGCACACCCGCATCCATCAGCGCCAGTGACGAGCCACACACGCTGGCCATCGAACTGGAACCGTTGGATTCAGTGATTTCCGAAACCACGCGCACCACGTACGGGAAGTCGTTTTCCAGATCCGGCATCACTGCGGCGACGCCACGCTTGGCCAGACGGCCGTGGCCGATCTCGCGACGCTTGGGACCACCCATGAAGCCGGCTTCGCCAACGCTGTACGGCGGGAAGTTGTAGTGCAGCATGAACGGCTCTTTGTACTCGCCTTCAATCGCATCAATGATCTGACTGTCACGCCCGGTACCCAGCGTGGTGGTGACCAGCGCCTGGGTTTCACCACGGGTGAACAGTGACGAACCATGGGTGCGCGGCAGCACGCCAACCTGAATGTCGAGGCCACGTACGGTGCGGGTATCACGCCCGTCAATACGCGGCATGCCATCAAGGATGCGGTTACGCACGATGGATTTCTCCAGCCGTGCAAACTCACCCTTGACCTCACCTTCGTCAGCGCCATCGTCGCCGGCGCAAAGCTGGGCAATAAGCTGATCGCGAACTTCACCCACGCGATTCTGACGTTCCAGTTTGTCGGCTATGGCATACGCATCGGTCAGACCGGCTTCTGCAGCAGCCTTGACCTGCTCGCGCAGGCTCAGATTGTCTTCTGGTGCGCTCCACTCCCACTTCGGCTTGCCAGCCTCGGCAACCAGTTCGTTGATCGTGGCAATGGTCGACTGCATCTGTTCGTGACCGAACAGCACGGCACCCAGCATGACTTCTTCCGACAGCTCAGCAGCTTCGGATTCAACCATCAGAATCGCATCAGCGGTGCCGGCAACAACCAGATCAAGCGCAGAAGTCTTGAGATCCGTTGCGCTCGGGTTGAGCAGGTACTGACCGTCGCGATAACCCACGCGCGCGCCGCCAATCGGGCCTGCGAACGGAGCACCGGACAGAGCCAGCGCAGCCGAGGCACCAATCATGGCCGGAATATCCGGGTCGATCTGCGGGTCAATCGACATCACTGTCGCAATGACCTGGACTTCGTTAAGGAAGCCTTTGGGAAACAGCGGACGGATCGGGCGATCGATCAGACGCGAGGTCAGCGTCTCTTTTTCGGTCGGACGTCCTTCACGCTTGAAGAAACCGCCGGGAATCCGGCCGCCAGCATAGAAACGCTCCTGGTAATTGACCGTGAGCGGGAAGAACCCCTGACCGGGATTGGCTTCCTTGCGCGCTACAGCGGTGACCAGCACCACGGTATCGCCAATGCTGACCTTGACCGCACCAGATGCCTGGCGGGCGATCTGTGAGGTCTCCAATACGACCGTTTGGTCGCCAAACTGAAACTCTTTTATTACTGGTGTCACTATCTTTTCCATTCCTACAAATACAAAGCCCCCGCATGTGCGGGGGCTGATCGGTCCGCTTAGCGGCGCAGACCGAGCCGTGCAATCAAATCCTGATACCTGGCAGCGTCTTTACGCTTCAGGTAATCAAGCAGTTTGCGGCGCTGATTCACCATGCGCAGCAGACCGCGGCGTGAATGGTGATCACCTTTGTTGTTCTCAAAATGTGCGGTCAAACCATTGATACGGGTGGTCAACAATGCAACCTGCACTTCAGGCGAACCGGTATCAGATCCAGCACGCTGATATTCATTGATGACTTCGCTCTTCTGAGCGTTCGACAAAGCCATGTGGCAAAACTCCTGATATTAAAAACCACCAACGCGATGGCTGGCGGGCCAAAAAGATTCGGTATTCTAGTGATCTTGTGGACTGAACTCAAGCAGTCGCTTGGGTGCGACCCGCCCATCGTCGTCAATCCGGGCCAATCCGAGCAGACTACGCTGCGGCCCATAGGCTGCAACCAGGCCTTGAGTCGGGGCTCCGCGCACCTGTATCGCCTGACCTCGGCGAAAATAAAACACGCCACTGGCGTCCAGGGACACTTCCGGCCAGCCGACCAATGCCGCCTCGCAGGGCAGCAACAATTCATCCAGCGCGGCATGACCGCCCTGCTCCTGGCGCGCAGCCAGTTCATCCAGCGTGATCATGGCCTGATCGAACGGCCCCACTTGCACGCGCCGCAAGCTGTGCACATGCGCACACGTGCCTAAAGCTTCGGCCAGATCTTCAACCAGGGTCCGGATATAGGTGCCCTTGGAGCACTGCACGCGCAATTCGGCCTGCTCGCCGTTAAACGACAACAGTTCCAAAGCATGAATTGTGACCGGACGTGGCGGACGTTCAACCTCTTCGCCCTTACGCGCCAGTTCATACAAGCGCTTGCCCTGGTGCTTGAGCGCCGAGTACATCGGCGGCACCTGCATGATATCGCCACGAAACGGCGTCAGCGCGGCGTCAATGGCCGCGTGACTGACATGGGCAAAATCGGCACGACGGATGTCCTGACCATCGGCATCTGCGGTATCGGTGGCAACACCGAACTGCATTTTCACAACGTAGGTTTTGTCGGCATCAAGCAACTGGGCCGACAGCTTGGTCGCCTCACCCAGGCATATTGGCAACATGCCGGTGGCCAGCGGGTCCAGGCTGCCGGTGTGACCGGCCTTGGCCGCACCAAACAACCAGCGAACGCGCTGCAAAACCTGATTGGACGAGCCGCCTGAGGGCTTGTCGAGAAGCAGGATGCCGTGAACCGCGCGACCCTTGCGGCGCCGCCCCATCAGCTCTCGTCGTCGCCGCGGCGATCGGCCGCAGCTTTGTCCTGCTCGCGCGCAGCACGAATGGTGGCTTCGATTTCCACCGCATTACGGCTGGTTTCATCGGCCATGAAGCGCAGATTGGGCAAGACCCGGAAACGGATCTGCTTACCGAGTTCATGACGCAGCATGCCCGAGGCCCGATTGAGCACCTCGACACTGGTCTGGGTGTCCGATCCGGCCAACTCCAGAACGCTGACATAAACCCGCGCATGGGCAAGATCGCGCGTCACCTCGACATCGGTGATGCTCACCATGCCGACACGCGGATCGGACAGCTTCTGAATCAGCTCGGCGAGAACCTTGCGGATCTCGCCGGCGACGCGATGGGTACGGGAAAACTCCAAACCGCTCTCCGTGCCTTACTCGGCTGCATCCAGCGTACGCTGGACCTCATGCCGCTCGAACACTTCGATACGGTCGTTCTCACGCACATCATCGTAGTTCTTGACCGCGATGCCGCACTCGGTACCGGACTCAACCTTCTGCACGTCATCTTTATGCCGGCGCAGCGATTCCAGTTCGCCTTCGTAGATCACCACATTGTCGCGCAGGACGCGAATCGGCAGACCGCGACGCACCGTGCCTTCTTCGACCAGACAGCCCGCAACCGCACCAAAAGCGGAGGACCGGAACACGCTGCGAACTTCGGCAACGCCAACGATCTTCTCTGCCGTATCCGTGCCGAGCAGGCCAGAAGCCGCATCACGCACATCATTGATGACATCGTAGATCACGCTGTAGTAACGCAGCTCAAGCCCGGCTTCCTGGGCCTTGCGCCGTGCAACACCATCAGCACGCGTGTTGAAACCAATGATCATGGCCTTGGATGCACTGGCAAGGTCCACATCCGACTCGGAGATACCGCCAACACCGTTGGCAACAACCTTGATCTCAACTTCGTCGTTGGACATCTTGACCAGCGCGTCAGCCAGCGCTTCGGCGCTACCGCGCACGTCGCACTTCAGCAGTACCGGAAGCTCACGCTTGTCGGAACCCATGCTGCTGGCCCAGTCACCCAGACGGCGATCCCGTGCCTTGGCGCGAGCTTCGCGGGCCTTGCCCTCACGCATTGAAGCCAGCTCCTTGGCCTTGCGCTCATCGGTCACTGCAATCGCGTCATCACCGGCTTCCGGCGTGCCGCTCAAGCCCAGAACCTGAACCGGGCAACTTGGACCCGCTTCCTTCACCGGCTTGCCATCTTCATCGAACATGGCACGCACACGACCGAAATGCTGACCGGCCAGAATCACATCGCCCTTGCGCAAAGTCCCGCTGCGCACCAGCACAGTGGCGACAGGACCACGCCCGCGCTCCAGGCTGGATTCGATCACGACACCTTCGGCTGGCCCGGTCTTGGGCGCCTTGAGCTCGAGAATTTCAGATTGCAGCACCAGTGCTTCAAGCAGTTCGTTAACGCCATCACCGGTCAGACCCGACACCGGAATGAACTGAGTGTCACCACCCCATTCTTCTGGAATCAGTTCGAACTTGGAGAGTTCGTTCTTGATCCGATCCGGATCGGCATTTTCCTTGTCCGACTTGGTGATCGCCACGACCAGCGGGACATTGCCAGCACGTGCATGCTGCACCGCTTCTTCAGTCTGCGGCATGACACCGTCATCGGCGGCCACAACCAGAATCACGACATCCGTCACGGCAGCGCCACGGGCACGCATAGCAGTAAACGCGGCGTGGCCCGGGGTATCCAGGAAGGTCACCAGACCGGATTCGGCCTCGACCTGATAAGCACCAATATGCTGGGTAATACCACCGGCTTCACCGGCAGCCACCCGCGCCTTGCGGATGTAATCCAGCAAAGTGGTCTTGCCATGGTCAACGTGCCCCATGATCGTAACCACTGGCGGCCGCGGCTCTTGGTCCAGCGCATCGACATCAACGTCGCGCACTTCCTTGAGCAGATTTTCTTCTTCGTTCTTGGCGCCGACATGAATAGCCTTGTGGCCCATCTCTTCGACCACCAACTGAGCGGTGTCCTGATCCAGACTCTCATTAATGGTGGACATCATGCCCATACCCATGAGGATCTTGATCAGCTCAGATGCCTTGACCGCCATACGCTGGGCCAGATCGCCCACGGTGATGGCATCAGGGATTTCGACGTCGCGCACAACCGGCGCGGTCGGCCGCTCGAAACCATGCTGGGTGTCGACCTTGACCGAATGGCGTCCGCCGGCAGCGCCCTTCTTGCGCCGCTTGCCGCGCTTGTTCTCGGCAAC
This sequence comes from Oceanococcus sp., assembly GCA_041619315.1. Classification (GTDB taxonomy): domain Bacteria; phylum Pseudomonadota; class Gammaproteobacteria; order Nevskiales; family Oceanococcaceae; genus Oceanococcus. The sequence continues at coordinate 11,584 of JBFKEC010000035.1, forward strand.
ATGCAGTTGCTCGGTCTTGCCCTTGCGACGCGTCTTCTTGCGTGCTTCTTTCTCACGCGCTTCGCGCTCGGCTTTCTCACGCTCTTCACGTGAACGGGCCAGATCACCTTCCTGCTCCTGGGCGCGACGCAAATTTTCCAGCACGCGACGACGCAGGTCGGAAATTTCCGTGCGCAGATGTTCAGGCTCAGCGCTGTCACGCGAGCTCGAGTTGGTCGCTTCGGACTTGGGCGCTGCAGCCTTGGGCGCTTCTGCTTTGGTTGCTGCTGGCTCCGGAGCTTTAGCCACAGGCTCGTCGGCCGGCGCCTCGGGCGCAGCTTCAGGCTCTTGCGCAGCCACGGGCTCAGGCTCGGCCTCAACAACAGGCTCAGGCTCGGGTTCCGGCTCAGGCGCAGCTTGCACCTCAGGTTCCGGCGCCGCAGCCACTTCAGGCTCGGGTTCAGCTTCCGCTACCGGTGCTTCTGGCTCAGCGACAGGCTCTGGCACATCCGTGACGGTTTCAGCCTCGGGCTGCTGCGGCGCTTCCACCGGAGCGGCTTCGGCGACCACGTCCACAACCAGCTCGGCCGCTTCCACGACCTCTTCCTCAGGCTCTTCGGGGCGCACAATGGTGCGCTTCTTGCGCACTTCAACATTGATGGTCTTGGCCCGCGCACCGCGCGAACCCGCAACCTTCAACTCAGTCTGTTCTTTGCGCTTGAGCGAGATTTTTTTGCTGCCAGCCAGACCCAGCGAGCCCTTTTTGGGCTTGCCTTGAAGATGCTCCAACCACTGCTTCTTCTCATCCGCACTGATCGGTGCATCGGCGTCGGCCACTTTGACACCTGCGTCACCCAACTGGGCAAGCAAGCGTTCGACCGGCATCTTGGTCTGTTCAGCGAGTTCTCGAACGGTCGTTACCGCCATTACGATGACTCTCCCGTATCTGTGTCTTCGGCCTCGGCGAACCAATGTGCTCGCGCTGCCATGATGAGTTTGCCGGCCTGTTCTTCATCCAGACCACCCAGGCCAACGATTTCGTCGGTGCCCATTTCTGCAAGATCTTCGCGCGTCGGCGCGCCGTTGCGGGCCAATTCATCGGCCAGCTCCGGTGTCATGCCGTCCAGCGACAACAAATCCTCTGCAGGTTCCGGCGCACCACCGCGATCAGCGATAACAATCGCCTTGGTCAGCAGTGCATCACGTGCGCGATTGCGCAGCTCTTCGACAATGTCTTCGTCGAATTCTTCAATCTGCAGCAATTCTTCGGTTGGCACATAGGCCACTTCGTCCAGCGTGGTAAAGCCTTCCTGAACCAGGATGGAAGCGACTTCTTCGTCGACATCCAGCTGCTCCATGAACACTTCCAGGACCTTGCCGGATTCTTCTTCCTGACGCTGATTGATTTCTTCCGAAGTCATCACGTTCAGGGTCCAGCCGGTCAACTCCGAAGCCAGGCGCACGTTCTGGCCGCCACGACCAATGGCCTGAGCCAATTTTTCCTCAGCCACCGCGATGTCCATGCTGCCGGACTCTTCATCCACGATGATGGATTCAACGTCTGCCGGCGCCATCGCGTTGATCACGAACTGAGCCGGATTTTCGTCCCACAACACGATGTCGACACGCTCGCCGGCCAGCTCATTGGACACGCTCTGTACCCGCGAACCACGCATCCCGACGCAAGCGCCGACCGGATCAATCCGCTTGTCCTTGGCCTGAACCGCAATCTTGGCGCGCGAACCGGGGTCGCGTGCAGCGCCCTTGAGTTCAATCAGGCCCTGACCGATTTCTGGCACTTCCAGCTTGAACAGCTCAATCAGCATTTCCGGTGCGCTGCGCGACAGGAACAACTGCGGGCCACGCGCTTCCGGACGCACTTCCTTAAGGTAGCCACGGATGCGGTCACCAGGGCGCAGCGGCTGGCGCGGAATCTGCCATTCGCGCGGAATGATCGCCTCGGCGTTACCGCCCAGGTCGAGGATCACATTGCCTCGCTCGACACGCTTGACGATACCCGACAGCAGCTCGCCCATACGCCCTTCATAGGCCTCTACGACCTGAGCGCGCTCAGCCTCGCGCACTTTCTGCACGATGACCTGCTTGGCGGCCTGAGCAGAGATACGACCGTACTCAACTGATTCGACGGGCTCTTCGATAATCGAGCCCACTTCCAGCGCGGCGTCCTTTTCCTTGGCATCCGACAGGAAAACATGGCGTTCGTCCGACTCGAATTCTTCATCGTCGTCGGCCAGCACGGTCCAGCGACGGAAACTTTCGTACTCACCGGTCTTGCGATCGATGGCGACGCGAATGTCCCAGTCCTCTCCGTGCTTCTTGCGAGCCGCCGAGGCCAGAGCCGCTTCTAGCGCTCCGAAAATAATCTCGGGCTCAACGCCTTTCTCGTTAGAAACAGCGTCCACCACGAGCAAAATGTTCTTACTCATGCATCCGGCTCCAAAATGTCAGCCAAACACCGGAACGAGCCGCGCTCGCTCAATGTCAGCAAATGGCACATCAAATCGTTGTTGGTCGACCTCGATTGCGACGATCTCGCCGTCACACTCAAGGAGTTTGCCGCGGAAATTGCGCCGCCCTTCAAAAGGGACTCGCAACTTCAACTTGGCTTCCTGGCCGAGGAATTCCACAAAATGCTGGGGTTTGACGAGCGGTCGATCGAGCCCGGGAGAAGAAACCTCCAGGCGATACGCGCTTTCAATGGGATCATCGACGTCAAGTAACGCACTAGCCTCACGACTGACTTTGGCGCAATCCTCTACGCCGATGCCGCGCGGCGAATCGATGTACAGACGCAGGACCGCATCAGTGCCGGTTCCCTGCAGCTCGACGCACAACAAATCATAGCCAAGCCCGGTCACCGCAGGCTCCAGCATATGTTCAAGTTTGTCGATTAATCCGCGCATCCGTCGCCCTGTTAAGCCACCAAGGAAATTCCTTGAAAACCAACCGCATGGCGCACGTCTCTAAGACATGACATGAAGCTGATCCGCGTACTCCAGCAATAAAAAAGCCCCAAGACTGGGGCCGCAAAATTCCTCCAAATGTTTGGTAGCGGGGGCAGGATTCGAACCTGCGACCTTCGGGTTATGAGCCCGACGAGCTGCCTGGCTGCTCCACCCCGCACCAGAGCTCCGCAGTATAGGGCGGTCTGTAGCCCGCATCAAGAGCGAATATTAAATTCCTTTCAATTCATAGGCTTGCACTGCCGCGAAAAAACAGCATTGCGCAACATTGCCCATCGCAGCCGCGAAATCAGGGTGGCAGCGGCAAAAATAAACGACTATTCAATGCGACATGCGCGAACTCACCACCGGCCACTACTGCCCTGGCTGCCATTGCGCTCGCCAGATCATAGTGACGATAACGACCACCAGGCTGAGGCTGAGCATTTCACCGCCCTCTTCTATAAGCCCCAGCATCGCATGCAACAAAGGCGTACGCACCAGCGCGTGAACCAGGTCGACGGCGACCGCAAAAAATCCCAGGCATGCCAGACCGAGCAGCAGGTAGATCGACCAAGCGCGCCAACGATCGCCAGCGCTGGCTGAAGCCCACCATATCCAGCCCAGCAACAGCAAGGCCATCACCAGCAGGACCACCAGTTCGCCAAACGCCTGAGCAAGGTGCTGCGTTGCCAGCAGCGGCGTCAACCAAGACGCCAACACCTCACCCATGCGCTCATGCAGGCGCAATCCATCGTCGGCCAGAACCCATACGAATAGAAGCGCCCAGGCCAGACTGCACATGCGGTCCTGACTCCCCCGCCGCGCCGTCACATGCAGCAGCATCAGGATGACAAAGACAATTTTTGCGTACTGCCAGATTTCGCCGAAGCCGCCGTCCCACTCGATCGACCAGCGAGGGGAGCGCCAATCGCCGACCTGGGCCAAAACATGCAGCACAACCAGAACCAGATCGACACCGATCAAAGCAAGTGCGGGCGCTGGCACAACAACCGAACGCCCCGGTGACATCATGGCGCCGCGGCTGATGTTGACAGCGTCGCCTGCTCCATCCGCCGATGGCGCTGCCGGTGGTACAGATAGAGCCCGAAATCCTGAACGTAACACCAGGCGACATACAGCGCGCCACGCTGGACCGGCGCGGGCGTATCCAGGTCATAACCCAGCTTCTGCAGGAAAAGCCGGCTGGCTGGCCAGGCTTCAAAATCGTCTATTTCTCGTCGCCTCAGCCGTGAACGCCAGGCATCCAACCGGCTGGCATCCGGCGGTCGCCCGACCAGCTCATGCTGACCTCGGGTGAAGCCGGGCAGGATAACCCCGCCGCCAGAAAGCATTTTTTCATCGTAGGGCAACTGCGCAAAACGACAAATTCTGGCGATCTCATTGCCGGGGTCACGCAAGATATCCTCATAACGCACACGCAGGCAGTTTTCACCTTCGGCCAGTTCAACGCCCAGCGCCTGCTCCAAGCGCTCCGACCAGAAGCGCGTGCCCATGTAGGCATTGTTAGGGCCCCAGTCCAGATCGCGGACCGACTGATACACCGCCCGCCCGTCGCGCACGATATGAACATAGCGCGCATCAGGGAAAAGCTTGCGCAACAAGGGGTAGTAACGCACGTTGTCCGGCGTGTGATCGACCCACACCTGGGCCCCGGACTTTGCCGGCAAATTGCGCGCCAGATATTGCTGCAGAATTGCCTCGATGCACCCGCGCGCATCATCTAGCGGCAGTGCCAACTCCTCAAGGTCGCGCCCCCGCTGCAACCCCCAAACGGCGAAGCGGAACTCGTCGCACAACCAATCAAGCATGGCCGCATTGTCGGCAAAGGCATCAAGATGCAGCCGCGGGGCGAGCTGATGCACCCATTGCGATTCAGGGGTGGCGAAAGACTGTGCCGTGGCACCGAGGATATCGCCCAGCATGGTGGTGCCGCTGCGATCACAGCCGCCAATGAACAAGGGGCGATAACTCATGCGATGTCCTGTTTCAATTGGGTACGTAAACGGCGCAAGCCGGGCAGCCCGATGATGCCCAGGCGGCGGTAAACAGCCCACAACGCCAGGGAATTCTGCAACACCAGACCGCCAGACACGGCCCAGGCTGCGCCAACGCCGCCATGGCTTTTGGCCAGCATGGCAATCAGCGGCAGCGTGATCAGCAACGTGAAGAGCAGGATGTTGCGCATGCTGCGTTGATGCCCGCTCATAACCAGCACATAGCCGGCCGGCCCGCTGAGCAGATTAAACAGCTGCCCTAGCGCCAGAACCTGAAGTATCTGGCCACCTGCGGCGAATTCCTCGCCAAAAATAAAGGCGACCATGCCAGGCCATGCGAAAAACACGATCCCCGCCGGTAGCGCCACCGCGCTCATCAGGGCCGTGGTACGCGCCGTCAGGGCTTCCAGCCCGGCCCGGTCACCTTTGTCATACAGCGCAGCAAAGCGAGGCGCCATAATGCCGCCGAACACCACCAGCACGATGCTCAACTGCATGGTCAAGCGGTGAGCCGCGTTATACACCCCCACTTCCGTTTCCGCAGCAACACTGCCCAGTATCGGGATGATGGCCCAGGCCATCAGAAA
>JBFKEC010000036.1:0-17087 GCA_041619315.1 Oceanococcus sp.
CCAAGCCGAGTATCGATTCGCTGCAAACCGTCACCCGAGAAATTCGCCACAATCTGTCTGAAATCAAGGACAGCATTGATCTGGCCATGCGTTCGCAGACGCTGGGCGAGGTGGGTGAAAGCCTGGTTGGTCGGCTGGAATCGATTTCCTCCACCTTGATGGTGCTGGGCCTGGAGGCACTGGGCAAGCTGGCCCGTTTTCAGGCGGAAACCATTGCTGGGCTGGCCGGCAATCAAGATGACGCGGCCTGGCTGGATGTTGCCGAGACGCTGATTCGCATCGAGCAGGGTCTGGAAGCAGAGCTGATGCCACCTGGGCGCGATGCGCTGGTGGAACAATCGGCCCATCAGGATCTGCGCGAGGGCGTGGTATCGGTGCTGCGCGAATCGCTGGTCAATATCAGCAGAGTCAAGGGCGAACTCGATCAGTACATAGCCCGCGGTCAGGAATCCGCGCTGGCGGCTGCGCGTGAATTGCTCGCCGAAATGGCATCAGGCTTTGAACTCATTGGCAGTCCGCAGTCGGCCCAGGTCATAGGCAAAATTAAAAGTCTGCTGGTCGCCGAACAGATTGCACCGGCGCGTCAGCGCGGCTTGCTGGCCGATCGCCTGGCCGATGTGATCGCCGGTATTGAGTACTACCTGGAAGCGCTCAAGGAAAAACAGCCGAATGCTGATCACTTGCTGAGTGAGGTTGAAAGCTACCTGCAAGCATTCGAGGATGCGCTGGCTCAAGGCCCCGTGCTCGAAGAGGCTGCGCAGGTCAGCGCGGCGCCGGCACCGCAGGACATTGATCCCGAGTTTCGTGACATCTTCATCGAGGAATCCAAAGAGGTCCTTGGTGAGCTTGATGCGGCCATGCCGCGCTGGGCGCAGAACCCGTCCGATCCCGAAGTTCTGGCCACGGTTCGTCGTGCCTTTCATACCCTCAAGGGCAGTGGGCGCATGGTTGGCGCCAGTGACATCGGCGAGTTCGCCTGGTCGATTGAAGACATGCTCAATCGCTGCCTCGACGGCGCGCTAACCCTGAGTGGAGAGATTTCCGGTCTGGTCACTGAGGCGGTCAGTCTGCTGCCGGAAGTGGTACGTCGCTTTGCCGATGGCGAATCGGCGCTGGATCTGATCCAGCCGATTCAGCAAAAAGCCCGTCAGGCCAGCGGCCAGACCGGCGACGATGAAGTCGCCGAGGTGCAGGCCATTTTTGGTGAGGATGCGCAGAGTCAGCTTGAAGCGCTGGCCGGTCGTATTGCGGCCGCAGACGAAGTCGTCGCCGATCAGGAGCTGGAGCGCATCATGCATACCCTGCGTGGTGGTGCAGCTACCGCCGGGGTTGAAGCGCTGGCCCATCTGGCGGAAAGCGCGGAGCGCTTGATTCAGGTTGCGCGGGCCTCCCAGCACACCGTGCCGTCGTCCATCCTTGAGCGGGTGCGCGCCAGCATGGATGCGCAGCTGAGTGCATTTGCCTCAGGCCAAACGGTTGAGCGTGACCAACAACTGGAAGCAGAGCTGGCTGAAAGCCGCTCCGGTTTGCAGGCTGACAGTGAAGGTGTCGATCTTGAGTTGGCGTCCATATTTGCCGAGGAAGCCGCTGACCTGCTGGAGCAGGCTGAAGATGAGCTGAAGAATTGGTCAGCCCAGCCGGATTCGAGCACCGCGCAGAAGAATTTGCAGCGCATTTTCCATACCATCAAGGGCAGTGCACGCACCGCTGGTGGTATGGGGCTGGGCCAGGTTGGTGAAGCGCTGGATGCCTTGATGAAGGGTGTCCTGGATGGTCAGGTTACAGCGCTTGATCAGGCTCTGTTTGAACGGGTCGGGCGCTGCGTGCTGCTGACCTATGACCTGCTCGATGAATTCCGTGAAGGGCGTGATGCCGATCCTGCCGCGGCGCTGGCTGCACTGGCCGACGAGGATGCGGGTGTATCGCAGCTGCAGCTTGAGGCAACACCGGATGAGCCGGAGTTGTCGTTGGCTCCGGCGGATGAAGCACTGGATTTGGGCGCTGCCGATCACGCGCCGGATTTCCTGCTTGATGAGGCGACATCGGCAGCCGATGGGGTTGAGCCGTCATCGCAGGGCGTTGCCGAGAGTGACGAAGACGATTTTTCTAAGATCGAAGATGTCTGGCCCGCCGATGCCGAAATTCTCGACATGTTCCAGGGCGAGGCTCAGGAATTGCTCGAGGGCATGGATCGGAGTTTCTCCGATTGGGAGTCCAACCCGCAGGCGCAGAATCCCTTGCGCGAACTGCAACGACTGTTGCACACCTTCAAGGGGGGCGCCCGCATGGCCGGGCTCAACACCATGGGCGCGGTCGCGCACCAGATGGAAAGCATGTTTGCCCGGATCGAGCAGGGCGACCAGGCCGATTCGCAAACCTTCGGCCGCTTGCATCAGGCCATTGACGGCCTGCATGAGCTGATCGATGAGGTTAAACAGGGGCGTCAGCCACTGGCCGCACGTAACCTTTTGGCCGATCTGAGTGGTGAATCACAGGCCGAGGCGCGCGAGTCGGATTCTGTGGCTACCCAATCCGAACCCAGCAGCGATGCGACCGGCTCGGATTTCGTGATGCCGCCTCGCGCTGCGGCCAGCGATACGGTGGCGTTCTCCACCACCGATTTTGGCGATGAGGTCACAGCGGGCGCCGATCAGGAGATGATTGAAGTCTTCCTGCCGGAAGCCCAGGAATTGATGGAGGCGTTTGACGCCGCCCATGCTCGTCTGAATGACAACCTTGAGGACAACGACGCCTTCGCAGAGATTCTGCGCGTGCTGCACACCCTCAAGGGTGGTGCGCGTATGGCCGGGCTGGTAGCTCTTGGCGATGACGTACACGATCTGGAGTCGGAGCTCGAAGAGATCAACCGCGAAGGCCAGGGTGCCAGCGCAGTGGTCCTGGAACGTTTGCAGAGTGCATCCGATGCGTTCCATCAGCACATGGCTCAGGCTGAAGCGGGAACGGGTAGCAGTGCCAAGTCGGATGAAGAGGCGTCACCGCACCCGGTACTGGAGTTGCCGAGCAACTATGACTATCGCGGTGACGCGATGGACGATATTCAGCCACGCGCCTGGTCGCGTGAGCTGCAGTGGGAAGCCCCGCAGGACGAGCGCCTTGCCGCGATCCGGCGGGAAACCGCACGGGTCAGCGTTGAGCAGCTCGACAACATGCTCAACGAAGCGGGCGAAATCAGTATCTATCGCTCACGTCTGGAACGGCAGGTTTCATCATTTTCTGGGCAGTTGCGCGAAGTCGAGCAAACCATTGCGCGTATCCGCGATCAGCTGCGCATGCTTGAGTCCGAAACGGACGCGCAGATTCAGGCGCGTACGCAAGGCTTGCAGGCCGAAGACGGTGAGAGTGATCGCTACGAGGAAGAGTTCGATCCGCTCGAAATGGACCGTTACTCGCGCATGCAGGAGCTGACCCGTGCGCTGTCCGAGTCCGTGACTGACTTGTTCAGCTTGCATGCCTCCATGACCGATGTGGTCAGCGAGACCGACACATTGCTGCTGCAGCAGGGGCGGGTGAATACCGCAGTCCAGCAAGGCCTGATGGGCACGCTTATGGTGCCGTTCTCGCGTCAGGTGCAGCGTTTGCAACGCGTTGCCCGACAGACCGCTGGTGAGCATGGCAAGCAGGTTGAACTGCAGCTTCAGGGTATTGAAGCGGAGATGGACCGCAACGTGCTTGAGCGCATGACTCCGGTGATCGAGCATGTGGTGCGCAATTGCGTGATTCACGGTATCGAGACACCGCAGGTCCGTAGCGAGGCTGGCAAACCTGCAGTCGGACGCATGTCGATCAGCCTCAATCGCGACGGCTCCAAGCTGGCCATTGAGATTCGTGATGACGGCGCAGGTCTGGATTTTGCCCGGATTCGTGAAAAAGCCCTCGAACAGGGACTGATGCGCGACGATGCACAGCTCAATGAAGCGGAGCTGGCGCAATTTATCTTCCAGCCTGGGTTCTCTACGGCCCAAGCCCTGACCCAGGATGCTGGTCGTGGTGTCGGCATGGATGTGGTGTCGTCAGAGGTCAAGCAGCTCGGCGGCACACTGGAACTGGACTCCAAGACCGGTAAGGGCGCGCGTTTTGTCATTCGCCTGCCGTTGTCGCTGGCCATTTCGCAAGCATTGCTGGTTCAGGTTGCCGATGAAGTCTATGCCGCGCCGCTGTCGACGATTGAAGGTATCGCTCGTATTCCGCGCGCCGATCTAGCGCGCTACATGGATGACGAAGCCCGCTTTGCCTATGGCGATCAGGAGTATCGCGTGCGCTACCTGGGGCAGTTGCTGGGGCTTGAGACCGCGCCATCAGATGAACGCGACCATGTCCCGGTCATCCTGGTCCACAGTGGCGAAGGCATGGGGATATCCGAGCGCCGTGTTGCCGTTGTTGTCGATCAGCTGCTTGGTAGTCGCGAGCTGGTCACCAAGACCGCCGGACCTCAGGTCAGCACCGTGGTCGGTGTGACCGGGGCCACGATCCAGGCCGATGGTCGGGTGGTTCTGATTCTGGATGTGGTGGCGCTGGTTCAGGATCGCCTGTTCAAGACCCTGCAGGCCGGTGAAGACGCCACTGAGCTTCAGGCTTCAAGTCAGCGTGAACCATTGGTCATGGTGATTGATGACTCGATCACCATGCGCCGTGTGGCCGAACGCCTGCTGACCCGCAATGGATATCGCGTGGCCACGGCCAAGGATGGTATGGACGGGATTGCGCAATTGCAGGCCGAGAGTCCGGATGCGGTCTTGCTGGATATCGAGATGCCCAAGGTGGACGGGTTCGAAGTGGCGACCTTTATTCGCAACAACGAGCGTCTGGCAAACCTGCCCATCATCATGATCACCTCGCGCAGCGGCGATAAACATAGAGAGCGGGCAAAGGCCATTGGCGTGAACCGCTATCTGATCAAGCCATACCAGGAACAGCAGCTGATTGGTGAGCTGCGTGACGTGATGACGGAGGCCTGATCATGTCGGACAAACTGCCTAGCCACGTATACGGCGTGATCGTCGACATCGAGGGGCAATCACTAATTTTGCCCAACTCTGCTGTGCTCGATGTGTTTTCTCACGATGTGATGACGCCGCGCGAGGACGGCCCGGCTTGGTTGCTGGGGCAGCTGCGGTTGCAGATTGATGACGTGCCGGTGATCAGCCTCGAAGCCATGCTCGGGCGCAGTGTGCCGACAGTCGAGCGTAAGAGTCGCGTGGTGGTTCTCAAAGCGCCCTCACACAATGCCAGCGTGGCGTTGCTCGTTAGGGCTTACCCGCTGATCGTGACACTTAATGAAATTGCCTTGCAGCCGGCACCATTGCCGGCTGATGATGAGGCCATGCGCAAACTTATGCTCACAGCGGTTCAGGTTGCGAACCGACGTGCTTTGGTACCCGATCTGGATGCCCTGGTGGCCGCAGCCTCACGCTATATCGAAGCATAAGCAGCACTCGGCCCGATGGTGGCCTCGAAAACGGCTTCATTGCTGTGCACGCAGACAGGGCATCGGCACATGCCGTGGTGCATATGCGCTCGTAATTTGCACAAAAACAGTAATTTGTTTGATACTGCAGTGTAGGAAGGCAAGAATCGGGCCGCAATTCTGTCGCCTCACTTTTTATACAGATTGGCAATGGATTGATAATCATGAAGAAAGTTATTGGTTTGGCGATTTTGGCGTTGACCATCAGCGCTTGTGACGACAGCGATTCCTCCTCCTCGGACGCGACGCCGAGTCCGACCCCGACACCGGACACCACGCCTGCGCCGACCACATCGCCCGATCCTAGTGCATCGCCTACTGCCACCCCGACCCCGACGCCAGATCCTGACTATGGTGAAAAAGGCGCATGTCTGGTGCCGGTGGATACCGATGCGACAACCTCCGTGGCCACGGGTATGGGTTGTGTTGCCTGCGGCGTGAGCGAGCCTGACGCGGTGGTTACCGCATCTTTGGAAGATGTCGCCACGATGTCGGCAACGTTGTCTTTGTTCCCGGTGGGCGGCGAAAGTGATGTCGCCCTGGAAGTGGCACTGGGCAAAACGCTTGACCCGACCATGGTGCTGAGTGAAGAGGTTACCGACGAGCAGGGTGTTGTGACGCAAGAAGCCGTGCCCGCACCGAATTCACCTGGGTTTGTCGTGTCCTTCCCGGATCCAAGCATTCTTTCGGCCGGTGTGCTGCCCGAGCTGCTGATCGAAACCCTCAGTGGTGGTGAAGTGTTGGAATCCAGTTCCTATGGCTTCGGCTTTGGTGACGGTTTCGCGCTGGGTACGCTGCTGCTGGACATCAATAACGCCGAGGTCTACCTGCCGGTAACGGCAACCCAGAGCTACGACGCGATTCGCCTGAGTCTGACAGGCACGGTGCTGAACACGCTGCTGGATGTCGATGTGCATGCGGCTTGTGTCAATGGCGTTGGCGGCAGCATTTCCGGCGACTTCTAAGACCGGGCTGCTGTAGCTGGTTGGGGGCGCGATAGCGCCAACTCCCCGGCCAGGAAATAACTATTACAAATAAAGACCCGCGCCTGAAAAGCCGCGGGTCTTTTCATATCAGGCTGGAGCAGTGATGAACCAAACACTATCGGGCAAGGTGATTCTTGTCACCGGAGGTGCAGGCGGTATCGGGCGTGTGGCCTGCGAACATTTTTTGCAATTGGGCGCGCGTCTGTATGTCACCGATTTCGACGCCACGGCCGTGTCCACGCTGTGTGAATCGTTAGGCGCAGATGTGCACGGGCAGGCTGCAGACATATGCAACCCGGACAGTGTGGCTGCCATGTTCGAGCACCTGCGTCATACCTATGGCCGCCTTGATGGCGCGTTCAACAACGCCGGCCGTGGCAGTGGCGAGATTCCGCTCGTCGATATGGATCTGGCTGAATGGCAGCGGGTGATCAACATCAATCTGACCGGGGCCTTTTTGTGCCTGCAGCAGGAAATCTCCCTGATGCTGGAAAATGGTGGCGGTTCGATTGTGAACAACAGCTCGATTCTGGGGCTGCGGGCTGGAGCCAACCCCGCCTATACCGCGGCCAAACATGGTTTATGCGGTCTGACCAAGTCTGCAGCGATGGTCTATGCGGACCGCAAGGTGCGGGTCAATGCGGTGTGCCCCGGTTTGATTGAGGCGGGCATGGGACTGAAAGTGATGTCGCGCCCTCAGGACAAGGTTGACCGCTATGTCGAGCGGCATCCCATGGCGCGCGCTGGTCAGGCATTGGAGGTCGCTCAGGCGGTGGCCTGGCTGCTCTCGGATCAGGCCTCATACACCACTGGGCACCTGCTACCGGTGGATGGCGGTTATACCTGCGCTTGAGCGCTGTAGCCCAGTTGCTGAGCCAGCGTCTGGACTTCCCGGCTTAGCGTGCGCTTATCTGTGCGCCAGTCAGCGCGGGTGTTGAGCGGCGGGTCGCGGCGCGGCTCCTGAATCAGTCTGGGCTCGCGCATGATCTCGTTTTCCATGCCGCCAACAGCCGCTTCGCAGCCGGGCTGAAGGAACGGTGATTCGATCTCGCCTGGGCGCTTCTCATTTGGCAAAGCTGGCCAGTTCAGTGCCTGCCAGATGTGTTTGCGCTGCGTCTCAACAGCAGCCAGCAAATCTTCCAGGCGCAGGTGCAGGTAGTCATCCGCCATGCTGGCGAACTGCGCGCGCAGGCTCTGATGTACGCGGTACCAGGCAATCTGCGGATCGAGGACTCCGCCGGGGTTGTCACAAAAGTCACGCCATTCCGGGGCAATAAAATAATCCTGGGCCAGGCGTCGGCTCAACTCGCGACAATGCAGCACCGGGTGGCGGGTGACATGCAACAACTGGAAATGACTGAAGCCAGCAAGCGCATGCATGTAATTTGGACGCCAGCCCAGATTGAGATCGGGGATCACCAGACGCCGCGGTGCAAATTGCTGACGCAGTTCGGCCAGCACACTCATGGTTGAGCGATCGGAGCGCCTCCACAGCCAGTTGCGGGCCGCGTCGATGCTCTCGCGGGATTCCTCCGCATGTTGCTGGCGCGCGATCACGCGGAGCAAGCCATGACCCAGGGTGTCCTGGCTGCGTTCGACCATCAGCAGCCAGGCGCCAATGGTGTCCGCCATGCACAAATTCAATTCGGGCATGAGAACTGCGTCGTCACGCTGAGCGAGCACGGCGGCAACCCGACCCACGCTGCTATGGCGCAAACCGGCGACGATGAGAATCGGTGGAGTGCTCACGGGCGCTGCCCCAAATACACCTCCAGGCCACCACGCGGGTTGTCTTCGTAACGCCACTGGGCGTTGCGCTCGACCGCCAGGCGCGGGCCAAAGACATTGGATGTGGCGACAAACAAGCCGTGCGGGGAGCTGGCGAAATTGCGGATGCCCCAGTTGTATTTGTTGCCGAAGCCCGAGCGCGTGACCGGTTCGAAGTGCACGCCATCGGCGGTTCGCCACAGATCGCAGCCGCCATACAGCCGGTTCAATTCTTCGGGGCCAAGCCGTCGCAGCAGGGTCAGCACATCGCTGGGCCAGGCATGGCGTGGAAAGTAGGGCAGCATGTTGATCCAGCAATAGGTGCCGATATACAGGTGGCCGGCATGCTCGGCCATGCGCCAGATGTAACCACCAAACATGTTGTCGAAACCCGGCGCGTAGCCAGACAGTGGATAACGCAGACCGTCGGGCGTCAGGCGTGAATGGCCGACCAGCAGATCCCAGCTGTCGTCCGGCCAGATGCGCAGCAATTCAGCCGCTGCCGGGCCAATCTGGAAGCGCCGGTGGTATCCGCCGTTGACGATGGCGGTGCCGATATACAGCGCCCCCTTGAACTCGCACATCGACAGGCACAGTTCATTGTGTTTGCCACGCCAGGCACCATGACTGAGCACGCGCTTCCAGCGATACGGCAGGGTGTCGCTATCTCCGTCGGTGCGCCAAACTTCCATGCCGCGGTCCGGATTGACCGTGCCGGCGTAGAGTTGGCCGTTGAACGTGGCCATCTCGAACACCGTGGTGTTGGAAGGGTCGCCGAAGCCGTCGGCACTGGCCGGCTCCCAGATCGCGTTCTGGACATCCGAAGATGCGTAAATGGTGGATTCACTGCCTATGCATTCCTGGGCCTGCCCGTCACCGGTGTTGGAGCCGGTGGGGGTGGTGTGCACACGTCCGCGAAAGGGCTGCAGGGTGCGAAATGAGCGTACCGATTCATCCCAGGGTGGGCGTGGAACGGCAATGAAATCGGTGCCGTTTTCACAGCGCAGAATGTCTGGTGGGTCGGTGGTGATCGGCGACCAGGTCGAGACATACAGGCATGGCTTGGCGTCGGAAGCACCCTGAAAAACCACCATGCCGCGGAGTCCGACATAACGCGGAACCCGTCCACCTTGCTTGCCCTCCACCCATGGGGCTTTGAACAACATGGTCCATGACTGGGCGGCGGGGTCGTAACACCAGATTTCCGCGCGGCGGTCGATGGCTTCGCGGTCATCCGGGCTTTCCACGGGCCAGGGTTTCCAGTCCGGGCGCGGCAAATTGACCTTGAGCATGGTGAAGGTTGCGCGGGTGGTGCCGATGTACAGGCGCCCTTCAAACCAGGCAATGCTGTGGGCGTAGCCATTGTGGCCATCGCCAAAGCCGCTTTCGCAGATCAGCCGAAAATCGTCTGTACCCAGACCCAGGTGATCATTTCTGGGTGTTGGCTGGGCTACGGCAGCCACGACCACAGCTCCACCCGCATAAAGCGCATCAGGGCCCGGGAAAAGGCAATCAGTGCCGGCCCGGTTTCCGCTTCGATTTTGGCCTGGCCGGTCATGTCCACGCGCAGATCATCATCGGCCTGGGTGATGCCGATGAGCACGCGAACTATGCGTCCGTTCTCGCCAGCTTCTGCCGAGGGTGCAATGGCTTTGACCGTTCCGCGATAGGGATGATCCGGTCGCATCCACGATTTGAGCGTAACCGCTGCACCGATCTTTGCATGCGCGGCGGCAAATTCCGGCAGATGAACTTCAGCATCCAGTTGATGGCGGTTTTCGATTGTGGCGATGCGTTCACCGGATTCCAGGTAGCGGCCTACGGCAAAACGCAGATCAGGGGCAACAACCTGGCCGCCAATGGGCGCGCGTATGCGGGTTCGCTCGAGTTGCTGGCGGGCATAGTCGAGCGCGCTTTGTTCAGCCTCAAGCACGGCTTCCAGAGCGTTGATGTCCTCGGCGCGGGTGTCGCTCTCGATCAATTCCAGCTGACGCTCAGCTTCGGCCAGTTCTTCGACCCGCACATCGCTATTGGCGATGGTGCGATCACGCTCCTGGCTGGTGATGGCATTGCGGCTGTGCGCACGCTGGGCGCGCTGCGATTCGATCTGTGCCGCCTTGAGGCGAGTTTGCGCAGTCTTGACTTGCTGGCGCGCCAACTCCAGTTCTTGCTCGGTGGCGCCATTACGCGCCTTGTCGAGATCCGCCAGTATGCGTGCCACATTGGCCTCGGCCTGACGTACCTGACTGCGCCACTGCAGGTCATCCAGTGTTGCCAGGGTCTGACCAGACTCTATCCAGTCACCTTCAGCCACCTCGACGGCGGTGACAACGCCAGCGGTTTCGCTGGAGACTTCGGCGCGATCAAGCGGAAGAATCTTGAAACGCCCACCCGGTTCATAGGTGTAGGGCCATAACGCGGCGATGGCCAGGATCACAAAAACCTTCCAGTGCCGGCCCAGGTCACGGGTCTGGCGAGCCAGCCGGCTGCGCATGGGCAGGCTGCCGATATCGCCACGGCGATCGCCAAACTGTCGTTTGATGGTGATGGCGTAAAGGGCGAGTGCGGCCAGCATGATGGCCACGGCAACGCCGCCATAGTGTGATTCGAGCCAGCGCGCCGGGAAAATCAATACCAGAGCGATCACGGCGATGACAAAGCTGAGCGCAAGAATGGCGTAGAGCAGCACGGGGCCGAGCGGGGGCGGTGTGCGATTGCCCCAGCGTTCGCTGCGCCCGAGCAAGGCCAGTATGGCTTGTTCGCGCAGATCGGCAACGCCAAGTTTGAAGGCCAGCAGATAGTAGCCATCTGTCCGGGCCAGAGGGTTAAGCCGCAGCAATGCGTTGCCCAGCCCGAACACACCGGCGGTGATCAGCACCGCAGGCAGCATGGTGGTGCTTTGGCGGGCCAGGAACCAGCCGAACAGAAACAGCGTGAAAAGCAACAGGTTGCCGGTCAGTGATGCGGCCAGCACACGCCCTCTGCGGGATTTGGGCAAGCGTTCGGCCGGACCTTCGGTGTCGGTCATGAAGCGCGGGACAAAACCGAAAATGAAATTCAGGCCAAAGCGTGGCATTTCGCCGGATTCGCGATGGATTACCGCCGCGCGGCAGATGTGTGCAATGAAATTGCTCAGCAGCGCCGCGGGGATGCCGACATAGGAAAGGTTCTGCCAGATCAGCAGGCGCTGAAAGTCGGTTGCCGCCTCGAGTTGGTCATGCCACAGGCCAGCCAGAATCCCGCCGGTTGCCAGGCACAGCAGGAGCATCAGCAAACCGGAGTACACCGGCGCGGCAAACACCCGCCCCAGCCAAAGCCATGGGCGCGGGTTGAGTTCCACATCGACCCGTTCTGCGGCATCGCGCGCACGCATTGGGCTGCCCGCGACGGGGCCACTCATGCCGGGGCCGGCAAGAGAGCCTGGCGACGTCGAGGGCGGCAGGCCGTGCGCATGTGCGGCATCGTCACCAAGGTCACCCAGACGACGTGACTCCGCATCGGTCTGCGGTGGCACTGGCAATGCTTCTTCGCTGCCGGCCCAAAGCAGGCCCGCGTCAGTCAGGGTGTAGGTAAAGCGTTGCAGGTCGAGTGCACCGAGCGCGCGGTTGAAGCGCTCACGCGCTTCAGAGAGTCTTTGCGCCGCCGTCTTTTTGCCATCAAACAGGCTGGCCAGTTCGAATTCATCAGGATCCAGGCGGCAGGGCAATCCGTTGCGCTGGGATATGACGGTGATATAGGCACCGCGAAAATCCTCGCCTCGCCGAGATTCGGTTCCGGCAAATCGAAGGTAAGGCGATTCAAATGCCTGTTCGGTCATCGAGTTATTCCACAAGCAGAGACAGTTCGGCCGCGATTCCTTGCGCTGCGACTGTGCTTTTTGATGGGCATGATTTCGCGAGTATAGCGACACGTTTGCAGCAGGTAGAGCGCCGGTTCCCTGTGAAATGACGGCCGATAGCCGCCGTATATGAAGCTTGTGTTGTAAGGGGCTGTTTTTTAGACATTTAAGTGTGTAGCCAGCGGCGCCATCAAGCGGCAGTTACAGCTTGTAGGAATATGCCTACAGAAAGTCACGACATCACCCTGCAGTGCTTTGTTGGTTGTGAGCAGATCATGGTCACTCGATAACGGTTGTCATGTCACTAGGTTCAAATTGAGCGAGCCCGGCTGCTCGGCCTTGGTGTTCTGGGGCATCAGGGCGCTCGGCGCTGTAGCTGACACAACCGTCGATAACAGGCTCTGCAATGGCCGATCAGGCGCTATTGCAGAGCGGTGGCAACGAGGGTAGTCATGCAAGACTCACACACAATCCGAACTTTCATCCTGTCTCCGGCTGACGCCGCTCACCCTGGGCTGGCCGTTGCGGCCGCAAGGGCGGGTGCCGTTGGTGTGCTGGACCTGGAATTCGCGCGCGATGCGGGTCAGCTGCGCGACAACTTTTCTGCGCTGATTGATGCCACCGAGCGCCAGGCACAACGGGCGAGTGTCGGTTTGCGCCTTTCGGCCGGTGATCTGGGTTGTGTGCGTGAATTGCTCGCCACGTTGGGTCAACGACCATTGGCGCTGATTCTGCATGGTGATACCTCGCGCATGGCGTCGCTGGCGCGGACTTTGCGCCAGGATCAACCGCACCACCAGATCCTTGCTGAAATCACCCATCCGGCCATGGTCGCGGACCTGCAGGATGTGGTTGATGGGCTGATTGCCAAGGGGCATGAATCCGGCGCTTGGGTTGGCCAGGACACCAGCTACATTCTGGCGCAGAAGCTCATTGGCAAAACCTCGCTGCCATTGCTGCTGCGTGGTGGTGTTGGCCGTCACACTGCTGCAGCAACGGCATTGATGGGGGCTGCCGGTGTGGTCCTGGACGATCAGGTGCTGTTGCTGGCGGAAAGCCCGCTTAGTGACACGCACAAACGCAATGTCGCGCGTCTGAATGGGGCTGAAACCCAGCTGTTCGGTGAGCAGATTGACATGCCTTGCCGGGTCTTTGGGGCCCGCGGTGTGGCAACGCTGGAACGTATTCAGCAGGCCAGTCGTGAGGTCGAAGCGGGTCAGATGTGCCAGGCCGATTGGCGTGAGGCACTGAATCAGGCCATGGGCTGGGGCGCGGATCAGTTACTGCCGATCGGTCAGGGTGTGGGGCTGGCGGCGACCTATCGTGATCGCTATCGCAGCGTCGGGCGTCTGGTACAGGCGCTCGAGGCGCAGCTTGCTGCCAGTCGCGAACTGCTCGCCGCGCAAAATCCTGTGGCTGAAGACAGTGCGCTGGCCCTATCGCAGGGCACGCGTTTCCCGATTGCCCAGGGTCCGATGACCCGGGTTTCCGATTCGCCAGCCTTTGCCGACGCCGTCGCAAAGGGCGGTGCGTTGCCGTTTTTGGCCCTGGCGCTGATGCGTGGTGAGCAGGTTGATCAATTGCTCGATCAGACCGCAACCGTGTTGGGGGACAAGCCCTGGGGTGTGGGTATTCTGGGTTTCGTTCCGCAGGCTCTGCGCGAAGAGCAGTGCGCCGCGGTGTTTCGCCACAAGCCAAGTTATGCCCTGATTGCTGGTGGGCGCCCGGACCAGGCTGCCGAGTTCGAGCAGCGTGGTATCCCGGCCTATCTGCATGCGCCAGCACCGGCCTTGCTCAAGCTTTATCTGGAGCAGGGTGCGCGGCGTTTCGTATTTGAAGG
Source organism: Oceanococcus sp. (assembly GCA_041619315.1). Lineage (GTDB taxonomy): Bacteria > Pseudomonadota > Gammaproteobacteria > Nevskiales > Oceanococcaceae > Oceanococcus. Next base: position 13,917 of record JBFKEC010000036.1, read on the forward strand.
GCGCGAGTGTGGCGGCCATATCGGCCCCATCGCCAGTTTCCCGTTGTGGGAGCAAATGATCGAAGTGTTGCTTGCCGAGGTGAGCGTCGAGGACGCCGCCGATGTGCATGTGTACTTCGCCGGCGGCATCAACGATGCGCATTCCTCCGCCATGATTGCAGCGCTTGCTGCGCCGCTGGCCGAGCGCGGCATCAAGGTTGGTGTGCTGATGGGCACCGCCTACCTGTTTACGCGCGAGATCGTCGAAAGTGGCGCCATCGTGCCTGGGTTTCAGGCCGAAGCGCTGGCCTGCACCGCAACCTGCAGCCTGGAAACGGGGCCGGGCCATGCCACGCGTTGCGCCGATACCGAATTCTCGCGTGAATTCTTCCGTCAGCGCCGCGCTCTGCTGCAATCTGACAAATCGGCGGATGACATTCGCGACGAGCTGGAAGATCTCAACATGGGGCGTCTTCGGGTTGCCTCCAAAGGCCGCGATCGCAATGCAGAGGGGCAGATCGTGGAGCTTGATGGCCACGCGCAAAAGCTGCGTGGCATGTACATGATTGGTCAGGTTGCAACTCTGCACGACAAGGTCTTGAGCATCGAAGAGCTGCACCGCAGTGTCAGTGACGGTGCTGGCGAATTGCTCAGCCAGCATGTAGCGGTCGACGAGTCGCAGGATAGCGAGGCCAGCCCCAGCGACATTGCCATCATTGGTGTCGGCATGATTCTTCCGCAGATTGATACCGCGGATGACTTCTGGGGCAAGGTGCTCAATCTGGAATCCACCATCACCGAAGTGCCCAAGGATCGCTGGGACCAAGAGCTGTACTTCAATCCGGACAAGAATGCGCGCGATAAGGTTTATTCGCGCTGGGGCGGGTTCCTCGACGAGGTGGTGTTTGATCCGGCCACATTTGGCATTGCGCCAAGCTCGATGAAATCCATCGACCCGATGCAGTTGTTGTCGCTGGAATGTACCGCACGTGCTTTGCGTGACGCCGGTATGGGTCCCGGACAGGCGGATTTTGATCGTGAGCACACCTCGATCATTCTGGGTGCCGGTGGTGGAATTGGCGATCTGGGCATGCAGCTGGGCTTGCGCTCCGAATTGCCGCGCTTTGTCGAAGATCCCGAAAATGAGGTGTGGGATCGCTTGCCCGAATGGACCAACGAATCCTTCGCCGGCGTGCTGCTCAATGTGACCGCAGGGCGTATCGCCAATCGCCTGGATTTTGGTGGTGTGAACTTCACCGTGGATGCGGCCTGCGGGTCTTCGCTGGCAGCGATCACCCTGGCGACCCAGGAACTGGAGTCGGGCCGCTCCAACGTGGCCATTGCCGGTGGCGTGGACACGGTGCAAGGCCCGTTTGGCTATCTGTGTTTTTCCAAAACCCAGGCGCTCTCGCCCAATGGCAAGGCCCGAACCTTCGATCGCAATGCCGACGGGATCGTGATTTCCGAAGGGGTATGCGTCACCGTGATGAAGCGTCTGGCCGATGCCGAGCGTGATGGCGATCGCATCTATGCCGTGATCAAGGCTGCAGCCGGCTCGTCTGATGGGCGTGCGCTGGGCATGACTGCGCCGCTGCCCAAAGGTCAGCAGCGTGCACTCAACCGGGCCTATCGCAAGGCCGGTTTCTCGCCGGCTACGCTGGGGCTGGTTGAGGCGCATGGCACCGGGACCGCGGTGGGCGATCGGGCCGAGGCTGAAACGGTTACCGGCACGCTGATTGAAGCGGGTGCGGATGTGCGCAGTGTTGCTCTGGGATCGGTAAAAACATTGGTCGGGCATACCAAATGTGCCGCCGGCGTCACTGGTCTGGTCAAAACTGCACTGTCCTTGCATCACCGCGTCTTGCCTGGCCATGCCGGGGTGGAATCGCCGATTGATGTGATCGCCGATGCCAAAGCGCCGACCTATCTGCTCAAACAACCGCGTCCGTGGCTCAAGGATGCTTCGCGCCCACGCCGCGCCGCGGTATCGGCATTCGGCTTTGGGGGCACCAATTTTCACGCTGTGCTTGAGGAGTACCGCACGGGCTGGGGCCAGGATGCGCCGCTGGGTGCGCAGCAGTGGCCGGTCGAGCTGTGCGTGGTGCGCGCCTCGGATCGTGCCGATCTGGAGCGCCAGCTGGGTCAGTTGGTCGACGCGCTGGATCAGCCAATGCGAGCCGATGCCAGTTTAACTGCGCTGGCCGCCGCATTGGCCGAGGCTGCAGCCGCCCATAGCGGTGCGGTTTGTGTGTCGTTCGTGGCCGAAAATCTTGCCGCTGTGCACCAGCGGTTCATGAATGTTTTGAATCATTTGCGTGGTGGCGAAACACTCAGTGCCGGTACACATTTGACGCTGCAACGGCCGGCGCAGGCCCCCCGGCTGGGTGTGTTGTTTCCGGGGCAGGGGGCGCAATACATCGGCATGCTGCGTGGCGCTGCGCTGTACCTGCCGCAGCTGCGTGCGGCCTGGGAGCAGGCCGATGCGTTGCTGGGGCCGCAACTGGGCCAGCCATTGTCCGCCATCGCTTGGCCGGCGGGAGCTTTTGACCCGGCCACCGAAGCGGCGCAGCGCGCCAGTTTGACCGAGACCCGCCATGCGCAACCGGCCTTGGGTGCGTCCGAATTGGGCTTGTGGCGCTGGATGCGGGATCTGGGCCTGAGTGCAGATGCTGTGGGCGGACATTCCTACGGCGAATACGCGGCCTTAATGGCGGCCGGCGTGCTGTCGGCCGAGGATTTTCTGCGTTTGTCGGCGGCGCGGGGGCAGGTCATGGCTGAGGCGGCGCAAAGCGAGCCCGCCGGGACCATGGCTGCCGTGCTGGCCGAGCGTGAACAGGTCGAAGCCCTGATCAAGGACATCGCGGATGTCAGCGTGGCCAATCACAATGCGCCGCGTCAAAGCGTAATCACCGGCAGCGTGAGCGGTATCGAAGCGGCACTGGCCGCGTGTGATGAAACCGGGGTTTCTGCACGTAAGCTGCCGGTTGGTGGCGCCTTTCACTCCGCCTTGATGGACAGTGCTCAGGCGGGGTTGTCGCAGGCCATCGATGCGGCGCAATTCCAGCCCGCGCAATGCGCGGTGTATTCCAACATGAGTGGTGCGCGCTATCCGGACGATATGGCGGCGCACCTCAAACAGCATTTGCTCAGTTCGGTCGAATTCGTCAAACAGATTCAGACCATGCAGGCCGA
>JBFKEC010000037.1:0-16339 GCA_041619315.1 Oceanococcus sp.
CAACGCTTTTTTACAGCGAGTTGGTCGTTCGGGTCATGCCGTACGCGCCACCCCCAAAGGCAGGCTGTTCCCGACCACCCTGGACGAGGCGGTGGAATGTTCCGCCTTGCTTGCAGCCGTATCGCGCGCTGAGCTGGACCTATTGAGTGATGCGCCGGCAGCGCTGGATGTGCTCGCCCAGCATCTGGTTGCAGAGGTCGCTGCACGTGAATGGCCACAACAGGCGTTATATGCCTTGGTGAGTTCTAGCTGGCCTTACCGGGCGCTCACTTACAGTCGTTTCGAAGATGTGCTGCGCATGTTGGCTGAAGGCTATACCAGCCGGCGCGGACGGCGTGGCGCCTATCTGCACTGGGATCAGGTCAATGGGCTACTGCGTGGGCGACGTGGCGCACGGCTGGTTGCGCTGACCAATGCAGGCGTGATTCCCGATCAATTCGATTACGACGTGGTCTTGATGCCGCAGGGGTTCAAAGTCGGCACCTTGAATGAAGATTTCGCGTTCGAAACACTGGCCGGAGACATCTTTCAACTCGGCAATCAGTCTTACAAAGTCCTCAAGACAGAATCCGGGCGCGTGCTGGTCGAAGATGCCCATGGCCAGCCGCCGACGGTGCCATTCTGGCTGGGTGAAGCGCCCGGACGCAGCGATGCACTATCGGCTGCGGTGTCTGCATTTCGCAGTGAGGTCGCGACCCACTACGCCCAAAGTGAAGAGGCCGCGGTTCGTCACCTGAGCCAGCAATATGGCTTGAGTGTGACCGCAGCGGAACAGCTGAGCCGCTATTTGGCGGCCGGGCAAGCCGCTCTGGGGGCCATGCCTTGCCACCAGACCATCGTGCTGGAACGGTTCTTCGATGAAACCGGCGACATGCATCTGGTTGTCCACTCCACATACGGCTCACGCATTAACAAAGCCTGGGGACTGGCCTTGCGCAAACGGTTTTGCCGCAAGTTCAATTTCGAGCTGCAGGCCGCCGCGCTGGAAGACAGCATCGTGCTGTCCCTGGGGGTCACCCACAGTTTTCCATTGGCCGAAGTTGCCGAGTACCTCAAACCGGAAAGCGTGCGCGATGTGCTTGAACAAGCGCTGCTGGATGCGCCCATGTTCCCCACCCATTGGCGCTGGAATGCGTCCATAGCCCTGGCCATTCGGCGTCATCTGGGCAATCGCAAGAGTCCACCGGCCTGGCAGCGTAACGATGCCGAGGATTTGATGGCCGTGGTGTTCCCGGATCAGATCGCCTGCGCGGAAAACCTTGCTGGCAAACGCGAAATTCCTGACCATCCATTGGTCACCCAGACCATCAATGACTGCCTGTTTGATGTGATGGATCTGCCCGGACTGGAGCGGGTTCTGCATGACCTGAGAGAAGGACAAATTCGCCTGGTCTGCGCGGACCTCACCGCGCCCTCGCCATTGGCCCAGGAAATCCTCAACGCACGCCCGTATGCGTTTCTTGATGATGGCGATGCCGAAGCACGCCGGACCATGGCGGTTGCCCAGGGGGCCGAGTTGCCCGTTGAGGATGCCCGCATGCTCGCGCGCCTCGACCCGCAGGCGATCGCGCGTGTTCGTGAAGAAGCCTGGCCCAGCCCACGCGATGCGGACGAACTGCATGATGCATTGCTCATCCATGGCGCATTCAGTGCGGCCGAGGTGGCCCCCTGGAAACACTGGATGGATGCATTGGTGGAGCAGGGGCGGGCAACCCGACTCAGCGAGGCCGCCGGTGGCTGCTTGTGGCTGGCCGCCGAACGCTGGTCCGAGGTGCAGAACCTTTGGCCGCAGGCCACCTGGCAACCGCCGTTGAAAGGCCTGAGCAGCGCCAGCGACCAGGACCCGCTGTGCGAACTGGTGCGCGGGCGGCTTGAAGCCTGTGGGCCGGTCAGCGCGCAGCAAATCGCGGCGAACTTGCTGCAACCCGACAGCGCCATTGAACAGGCTCTGCTGAGCCTTGAAAATGAGGGTTTTGTACTGCGCGGACAGTTCGATCCGGGTCTTGATGAGACACAGGTTCAATGGTGCGAACGCCGCCTTCTCGCACGTATTCACCGATACAGCCGTGATCGCAAACGCGCCGGTTTTCGCCCGGTCTCGCCACGCGACTTTCAGCGCTTTGTACTGCGCTGGCAGGGGGTGCACAAGGAACGCCCGGAAGGGCTGGACGCGATACTCGGCGGCATGGACAAACTGGAGGGCTACAGTGCGCCTGCACAAGTGTGGGAACAGCACATTCTGCCTGCCCGCATAGCGCTGTACCTGCCCAATCAGCTGGACACCTTGTGTGCCGCCGGCAAGTTGACCTGGGCCCGCATCGTGCCCAAAGCGTCACGCGGCAAGGGCCGTGGCCCGGTCCGCAATACTCCGATTGCATTTGCCCCGCGAGAAACCCTGCATTTCTGGTTGCCAAGCGAAAACCCGGACGCAGCTGAGCTCAGCGCCGATGCACAAAACGTCATGTCGGCCTTGCAGCAGTGTGGCGCCGCCTTCTTCAGTGATCTGGCGCAACGAACGGGTCTGCTGCGCGCACAGCTGGAAGCGGCTCTGGGCGAGTTGGTGGCGTGCGGTTTGGTCAATGCGGATACGTATGCCGGGCTGCGTGCGCTGATCGCACCAACAAAAGCCCGTCCGCGCGGCGCGCCGCGCACACGCCGACGTCAGTCGCTGTTCTCAGGCACCCAGGATGCGGGGCGTTGGTCATGCTTGAACCGTGCGACTGACGATATGAGTATGGAGGACAGGCTCGAGCATCTGCTGTGGAGCCTGTTGATGCGCTATGGCGTGGTCTGCCGCGCAATGCTCGAACGCGAGGCCGTACGCCCACCCTGGCGCCAGCTACTCAGACTGGCGTGGCGCCTTGAGGCGCGCGGAGAAATCGCTGGCGGGCGTTTTGTAGATGGTCTGTCAGGCGAACAATTTGCCCTGCCTGAAGCCGTGGACATGCTGAAACAGGTGGTGGCGCAGGCTGGCGACGGAGAACTGCTGCGCCTGAACCCGTGCGACCCTGCGCATCTGAGCGGACGTATATTGCCCGGCCCGAAGGTGGCTGAGCTGGCCACCAGCGTAGTCGTCTACTGTGACGGTGAACTGGTCGGCTGGCTACAACGTGGCCGCCCAGAAACCGCGCGCAACCTGAACGAGAGCCAACGTCTGCGCGTTCTCGCCAGCCTGACTGGCAATGCCGAGTACGGACGCCGCGGCATGCCCAGTCGACAACGAAGTTAGCCCTGCTTGCGCGGCTCGAAAGCAATCATCAAACCGCGTGAATCCTCAATCAAATAGGGCTCATGCTTGAGTGCAGGGGTCACATCAATGCGCATACGCATGCCCCGTTCGTAGCGAACCAGGCGGGCCTGAACCACGCCGAACCGCTCAATCACCAAGGCCTGGTTGAAGTTTTCCACATAGCGGAATTCGCCGGGCATATCGATCACGTAATGATCGTTACTCAGGCGCACGCGATAATCCGGAATCGGCCCTTTTCCAAACACGCCAACACGTACGCGGCCATCCAGCACGCCGTAGTCGAATGCATCGACCGCGTGAACCTTGCGTGACGGCCCGGTCGGCGCAGTGCTATCTGCGCCGATCAATGATTCGCTGCCACCGGTCAGCCCATCGGTCAGCGGAATCTTGCGACCGCCACGTTCGAAAAGACCGGCTTCATCGCTGTCGTCTTCGGCGTTGGCCTGCGTCTTCGCAGGGCGCCCCTGACGCGCAGGCGTGTCGTCAATCTCGGCCTCCTGCATATTGACCTCTTTGATCGCTGGCGGCTCGGCGCTCAGGGCGGCCTGCTCCTGCGACGGCATGGCCTCGACCGGCATGCTGTCATCTTGATTCTGCGATAGCAGATAGATCGCACCAGCGGCGCCCGCGACAACAAGAACCGACAGCAAAACATACATGGCAGCGTTGCCACGCTGACGGTAAGCGGAGGTTGTTTGAATCATGATCGTCGACAAACTCAAGGGCGGGTCCAAAGTGTAGCGATTTTGACCGCACCGGGTGGGCAAGTTCCCGCCCGTACCCTGCATCAGGTTGATTTTTCTATTCAGCAGACTGATAGACTCCGCAACATAATTCACCTGGACTCTGCGTTATGAAACTGATCACCGCGGTTATCAAACCCTTTTTACTTGATGAAGTGCGTGAAGCACTCTCGGCGGTCGGGGTCAACGGGATGACGGTTTCCGAGGTCAAAGGCTTCGGACGTCAGAAAGGCCATACCGAGTTGTATCGCGGCGCTGAATATGTGGTCGATTTTCTGCCCAAGACAAAACTTGAGTTGGCCGTGAATGACGACCAGCTTGATAGCGCCATCGAGGCCATCCAGAAAGCGGCGTGTACCGGCAAGATTGGCGACGGAAAGATTTTTGTCTCCCCACTTGAGCAGGTCATTCGCATCCGCACCGGTGAAAACGGCGCCCAAGCCATCTAGGCGTCGCCAATCCGGCTCACGCCCGCAATAAAACGCGCAGGTTCAATCATGCATGGACCGGATCCAAACAATGCACACCCGATGGAAGGTTTTCCGCAGGTGTGCTTTATCAAAAATACGCTCAACAATCCCAACATCGAGGTCGGTGACTACACCTATTACGATGACCCTGAGGATTCAGAGAATTTTGAGCGCAACGTGCTGTACCACTTCCCGTTTATTGGCGACAAACTGATTATCGGGAAATTTTGCGCCCTGGCCCGTGGCGTGAAATTCATCATGAACGGGGCCAACCACAAGCTGTCAGGCCTTTCGACCTATCCATTCCAGATCTTCGCGAATGGCTGGGAGCGCGTCATGCCGCAAGCGGGTGACCTGCCGTACAAGGGCGACACCGTTGTTGGCCATGATGTGTGGATTGGTTATGACAGCTTGATCATGCCCGGCGTCCACATCGGCAATGGCGCGATTATCTCGTCGCGCTCTGTGGTTGTCTCTGATGTGCCGGCGTATACCGTCGTTGGTGGCAACCCAGCCAAACCAATCAAGACTCGCTTTGATGCACAGACCATTGAGCGCCTGCAAAGCATTGCCTGGTGGAACTGGCCGATAGAGCAGATTACTGCGCATCTGGAATGCATTGTTGGCGGCGATATCAAGGCCCTGGAAAACGCAGCCCAGCGCTGATTGAAGGCAGCGCTTAGTGCTAGGCATTACCCGCCAAGGCGCGCAGCAGTTTTTCCGTTTCAGGGTCTCCGGGGAAAAAGCACTCCACGCGAAGTTCATCGGTGGTGATGTCCTGCGCGGTCCCGAATGTGGTGATGGTTGAGAACAGCCTGATGATCTGATCGCCCGCACACAATTCCATGTTGATGACAGGTGGCAGATGGCTGGTCAGATCCGGAGTGCGCCAGCGCGACGGTGTGTCGGGGTAAGCCAGCACTTCATCCAGCAACTCAAGCAACTGAGGGTGTTCATGGGCATCGCGAAACGTGCGGTTGATCATCACCGGCGCGATGTCATTGAAGTTGCGGATATAGGGCCGCAGACCTTGCGGATGAAAGGTCAGCTTGAACACATTGGGCGGTTCATCCGGTGCAATCCCTGACCAGATGTCACCAATATCACCGATCAGGCTGAACACGCGCAGCAACGCGGCGTTGGGCTGCAGCATTTTCCAGTTGGCATCAACCAGCACCGCCGGAAACGGCTCGTGATGGGCAAGGATCAGGTCCAGCGCCTGCTTGACCGGGGCCATTTCTCTGTCGCTCAACGGATTGGCCGCGTACACCGGAGCATACCCGGCGGCATTGAGCATGCGATTGCGTTCACGCAGCGGCAATTCCAGCGATTCGGCCAATTGCAAAACCATCTCACGGCTGGGGCTGGAACGGCCGGATTCCAGGAAACTGACATGCCGCTGCGACACATCCGCATTGACCGCAAGATCAAGCTGACTCAAACGCCGAAATCCACGCCAGTAGCGCAGCAGTTCGGAAAAGCCGGACACGTCAGCCGCTAATGTGCTCATGCATTTTGCTCCTGTGCAGGCGGGAATGGACACATTAGGCCGCGCCACGTGAATCCTGTCTATTACCTAGGGGGTAATTGAGCACAGCCCGCGGTTGCGTTGAGATAGAGCCTCACAACGGGAGAACACAAGCATGAAAGCTCTATTGATCGCAGTACTGGTGGTGTTTGGCGGCTATTCGATGTGGGTGATGACACAGGTCGGTTATCTGGGCGTGTGGACGGGCGCACTGGCCAATCCGGGCAGCGGACAGGTCCTCGCGGATCTGGTTGTCGCCTGTCTGCTGATTTGTACCTGGATGGTCAAAGATGCCCGCGAACGCGGCGGCAATGCCTGGCCGTTCGTGATCGTGACGCTGGCAGCCGGTTCCTTCGGCCCCTTGTTGTATCTGCTGCTGCGCCCAAAAACTGCCGATTGATCCATACAAAAAAGCCCCGGACTCCTGAACGGAGCACGGGGCCCTTGCATGTCCCGGCCCGGCCGGGAATGACAGTCAGCTTACTGCGGGAACAACGCACCCAGCTGCTGGGCGAACATCATATCGCCATCAAGCTGAATCTTGCCGGTCATGAACGCGGTCATGCCGTCCAGCTCACCGGTCAGCATGGCAACCAGGTCGTCGTCTTCCATGGTTACGGCAACGGTGTACTCATCTACCGAACCTTCAACCACGCTGCACTCACCATTTTTAATGGTCACGGTACGCGGGGTGGAGCAGTTGAACTGGATCACAGCGTCAACGCCAGCTGCCGCATCAGCATTCAGCTTGCTCGGCATTGCGCCAAAGATGTCGTCCAAAGTCATATGTCTTCCTGAGTATCTGGTGGCGGGTTGTGCTCGACACTGCCGCGCTGTGCGCCACATTGCGTTGCTGTCCCACCGGGTCTATGGGAGGTCTGAGTCTAGCCCAGAGCCCTGCAAAAACAAAACTGGTAATCGCTGTTACCGGAACGGTCTGTATCGCGCTATCAACCAGTGAATAAAATTGTGCTAACTTCCAGCGCGCGCCGCCGCTTATTACTACACAGTGATAATCATGCTTACCATTGCTTGCGGCCTTTAGCGACCAATACCCAAGCTCAATATGTCGCGGTTTGATATTTGACCGCCCGATCAAGGATCGCAGCCATGCAATTTACTGCCGAACATGAAGAAATCCGCCGCAGCGTAAAGCGCTTTGTCGACGAGGTGATCAATCCCAATGTTGACGAATGGGAAGCCGCACAGACCTTCCCGGCGCGGGAAGTGCTGGCCAAGGCCGGGGAGCTCGGCATTCTGGGCATCAACAAACCGGTTGAATACGGTGGCATGGGCCTGGATTACAGCTATCAAATGGTTTATGCCGAAGAACTCGGCAACGCCCATTGCGGCGGCATACCGATGGCCATCGGGGTGGTCACAGACATGGCGACGCCTGCTTTGGCACGCTTTGGATCAGACCAACTGAAACAAGAGTTTCTGGCCCCGACCATTGCCGGTCAGCGGGTGTGCTCGATCGGCGTTTCCGAGCCAGGTGCTGGATCTGACGTTGCCAACATCCGCACCACGGCGGTCAAGGATGGCGATGACTACATCATCAACGGCACCAAGATGTGGATCACCAACGGCACCCAAGCCGACTGGATTTGCCTGCTGTGCAATACATCTGAGGGCAGTCGCCACGGCAATAAATCGCTGATCATCGTGCCCATGGACGCGCCAGGTATAGAAGTGGCACAGAAAATCCACAAGATCGGGATGTGGTCGTCGGATACGGCGCAGATCTTTTTCGACAATGTGCGGGTGCCACAAAGCCATTTGATCGGCCAGGAAGGGGCCGGCTTCATGTACCAGATGATGCAGTTTCAGGAAGAACGCATTTTCGGCGCAACCAGTATTTTGCGCGGCATGGAGCAGTGCGTAGAGCAAACGCTGGAATACACCCGCCAACGCCAGACATTCGGCCACGCCCTGATACATAATCAGACGGTGCATTTCCGGCTGGCTGAACTGCAAACTGAAATCGAGGCTCTGCGTGCGCTGTGCTACCAGACCTGCGAGGATTATCTCGCGGGCAAGGATGTGGTGAAACAAGCCTCCATGGCCAAGCTGAAAGCAGGGCGACTGGCGCGCGAGGTGGCGGATTCGTGCCTGCAATACTGGGGTGGCATGGGTTACACCTGGGAGAACCCGGTGTCACGTTTCTTCCGTGACGGACGCCTGATTTCAATTGGCGGCGGTGCAGACGAAATCATGCTGGGTATCATATGCAAGCTGATGGGCAGCCTGCCCGGCAAACAGAAATAACAAAACAGGGAGAGGGGCCGAATGCCGGTCATTGCATCCAAGATCGACGTCCATTCCGACGCATTCCAGACCAACCGTGAAGACATGCTCGCGGCCATCGCCCAGCTGCGCGAGGTCGAGGACAGCGTCCGTGGTTCCGAGGAAAAACGCCGTGAACGTTTTGAACAACGCGGACAGTTGATGCCGCGTGAACGGGTCGCCCTGATGCTCGATCGTGGCTCACCGTTTCTCGAACTCTCGACCTTGTGCGGCTACAAGGAGCATGACGACAAGGACGGCTCACTGGCCGGTGGCAACCAGATCTGTGGCATCGGTTACGTGTCTGGCACCCGCTGCATGTTGGTCGCCTCCAACAGCGCCATCAAGGGCGGCACCATGTCCCCCTGGGGTGTACAGAAAACCCTGCGCATTCAGGAAATCGCCCTGAAGCAAAAGCTGCCGGTGATTTCCATGATTGAGTCCGGCGGGGCCAATCTGCCATATCAGTTGGAAATGTTTATCGAGGGCGGGCGCACCTTTTGCAATCAAGCTCAACTCTCAGCCGCCGGCATTCCGCAGATTACCGTGGTGCATGGCTCGTCGACCGCAGGCGGCGCGTATATGCCGGGTCTGTCGGATTACGTCATCATGGTGCGCAACAAGGCCAAGGTCTTCCTGGCCGGACCGCCGCTGCTCAAAGCGGCAACCGGCGAAATCGCCGATGATGAAGATCTTGGCGGCGCTGATATGCATGGCAGCGTGGCCGGAACCTGCGAATACCTGGCCGAAGATGATGCCGACGGCATCCGCATTGCCCGCGAGGTGGTCGCCAAGCTGGGCTGGACGGACAGTCCGGCAAGCCCGACCCGCAAAGATTTCAAACCGCCACGCTACAGCGCCGATGAACTGGCCGGCGTGGTGCCCGTCGATTACAAGAAACCGTATGACTGCCGCGAAGTTATTGCTCGGCTGGTCGATAATTCCGACTTCACCGAATTCAAGGCAGATTTCGATCAGCAAACCATTTGTGGGCAGGCCCAGATTGAAGGCTGGTCGGTCGGTTTGATCGGCAACAATGGCCCAATCACCACGAAAGGGGCCAACAAGGCTGGGCAATTCATCCAACTGTGCTGTCAGGCCGACATTCCGATTGTGTACCTGCAGAACATCACCGGTTACATGGTTGGCAGTGAGTCCGAGCAGGCCGGCATTGTCAAGCATGGCTCAAAGATGATTCAGGCCGTGGCCAATGCATCGGTGCCACAGCTGACTCTGGTTATTGGCGGCTCTTTTGGGGCCGGAAATTACGGCATGTGTGGACGCGGCTTCGGGCCCGATTTCATCTTTTCATGGCCCAACAGCCGAACTGCAGTCATGGGCGGCGAGCAAGCCGCCGGGGTTATGGCCATCGTCAGTGAAGGCAAGATGCCGGCACCACAAATCGAAGCCATGAAACAGAACATCGTGCGCATGTTTGACGAGCAGTCGCATCCCTTCAAGGTCTCCGGCCACATGATTGATGACGGCCTGATCGATCCGCGCGATTCACGCAGAGTCCTGGCCTACACCTTGTCGGTGTGCCGAGAAGCACGTAGCCGTGAAGTCAAAACCAACAGCTTCGGCATTGCCCGCCTTTAAGTGTTGCAGCCATGGAACTGAGCCACGAACATCAAGAGATTCGCCGGACCACCCAGCGCTTCATAGAAGACGAAATCAATCCCAACGTCGAAACGTGGGAGAGAAATGGCGAGTTCCCCGCCCATGAAGTGTTTCGTGGGCTTGGAGAGCTCGGCCTGCTGGGCATCACCAAACCGGAAAATGTTGGCGGTTTGGGGCTGGATTATTCCTACCAGATGGTTTTTGCCGAGGCGCTGGGCACCTGCACCTGTGGCGGCATCCCCATGGCCATCGGGGTGCAAACCGATATGGCCACACCTGCACTGGCCCGCTTCGGCTCTGATGAGTTGCAGCAGGAGTTTCTGGCCCCGGCCGTCGCCGGCGAACACGTAGCCGCCATTGCGGTGAGCGAGCCTGGCGCGGGATCGGATGTTGCCAGCATCACCACCACCGCACGCCGTGAAGGTGGGGACTACGTCATCAATGGTCAGAAGATGTGGATTACCAATGGCACCCAGGCTGACTGGGCGTGCATGCTGGTAAACACTTCGGAAGGCATTGGTCACAACAACAAATCATTGATCGTCGTGCCGCTTGATGCGCCCGGCGTACAGCGTGAAACCAAGCTCGACAAGCTGGGGCAACGCGCCTCCGACACCGCGATCATATTTCTTGATGGGGTCCGCGTGCCGGCCGCCAATTTGATTGGCGAGGAGGGCAAGGGCTTTAGCTATCAGATGTTGCAGTTCCAGGAAGAGCGCTTGTTCTTGTCGGCCAGCATTCTGGAAGCGATGGAGCGGGTGATTCGCGATACCGTTGACTACACGCGACAGCGCAAGGTCTTTGGCAAGGGCGTTATCGACAATCAATATGTCGCTTTCACCATCGCCGAACTGAAAACCGAACTTGAAGCCGCCCGCGCACTGGTCTGGCGGGCGACCGCTGATCTGTTGCGCGGTGAAGATGTATCGGTTGCGGCATCCATGGCCAAACTCAAAACCGGGCGCCTGGCGCGCCAGATCACAGACACCTGCCTGCAGTTCTGGGGCGGGCAGGGCTATATGTGGGAAAGCTCGGTCTCGCAGTTTTATCGAGATCTGCGACTGCATTCCATTGGCGGCGGGGCGGACGAGGTCATGCTCAGCATTCTGGTCAAACGCCTCGGCCTCAAAAGCGATAACTAAAAGCGAGAACTGATTCGTGCGCTCGATTCAAAAGGTACTGATTGCCAACCGTGGCGAAATCGCCGTCCGTATTCTTCACGGCGCGCGCAAACTCGGATTGCGCACCGTTGCGGTCTACAGCGATGCTGACCGCCATGCCCGCCACGTGCTCGAAGCGGATCAAGCCGTGCGTATCGGTCCCGCCAGCGTGGCCGATTCGTATCTGTGTAGCGACAAACTGATTGAAGCGGCTCTCGCGGCAGGCGCCCAGGCGATACACCCGGGGTACGGCTTTCTTGCCGAAAACAGCGAATTTGCCCGCGCCTGCGCCGAGGCCGGATTGGTATTCGTCGGCCCCAGCCCCGATGCCATTGCCCTGATGGGTAACAAACGCGCCTCCAAGATCAAGATGATTGAGGCCGGCGTGCCGTGTGTGCCGGGCTACGAAGGTGCCGAGCAGGATGACGCCACATTGCTGGAGGAAATCGGCAAGATCGGTTTCCCGGTGATGATCAAAGCCGCCGCCGGCGGTGGTGGTCGCGGTATGCGCCTGTGCCACAGCCAGGATGAAGCCGCCGCACAAATCCGTTCGGCCCGTTCGGAAGCAGAGTCCGCTTTCGGCAGTGGTGAATTGATACTGGAGAAAGCGGTCATCGGCGCGCGCCACGTCGAAATTCAGGTTTTCGGCGACCAGCACGGCCAGGTCGTGCATTTGGGCGAGCGCGATTGTTCGGTTCAACGGCGCCATCAGAAAGTGGTCGAAGAAAGCCCCTCACCGGCAGTCGATGAAAGTCTACGCGCTCGCATGGGCGAGGCCGCGGTTCAGGCCGCACAGAGCATTGCTTATCAAGGTGCCGGCACCGTCGAGTTTCTGCTCGGTGCCGATGGCGCGTTCTACTTCCTTGAAATGAACACCCGGCTACAGGTTGAGCACCCTGTCACCGAACTGGTCACCGGCGTGGATTTGGTCGAGTGGCAATTCCGTGTTGCGGATGGTGAGCCGCTGCCTCTTGCACAGGAGCAGATCGTCCAGAACGGTCACGCCATTGAGGTACGCCTGTGCGCTGAAGACAGCCGGCAGGGTGATGTTCCGCAAACCGGTCCGGTACTGCGCTGGCGCCTTCCTGAAGGCGAGGGCGTACGCATGGATCACGGACTGCTTGAGGGCGGCGAAGTCAGCCCGTTCTATGACTCCATGCTCGGCAAGTTGATTGTCTATGGCCATGATCGTGAAGCGGCAAGACTCCGCTTGCGCCGAGCCCTGGCTGACACCACGCTGCACGGCGTGATCAGCAACATCGATTTTCTCCAGCAGATCATTCAGGAAAGTGACTTTGCCAGTGGTGATTTCCACACCGGCTACATCCCTGCACATTTCCCTGATGAAAGTCGCGCAGAGCCGACACCCGACGCCGCACACTGGGCCGTCGCCGCCATGGTGCTGTACTGGGACGACACCTGGCAGCTCTATAGCCAGGCCGATTTCTCCACCGACATGCTCGGCTGGATGAGTGCGAATCGCACCCAGCAGCATCTGAAACTGCGTTGGGAAGATGAGGAAAAAACCGTCCACTTTCTAAACCAGGGCGAGCGCCGTTGCTGCGTACGCGTAGATGGACAGGATTTTCATTTTGACGTCGACGCCTGCGATGGTTTCGAGCGCCAGTTTTATTTTGAGGGTGTCCGCCGCACAGCGCGCTACACCCGCCATGACGGTCAAATCTGGGTCAGCTTTGACGCCAGAACCTGGTGCTATTCCGACCTGACACTGGTGCCTCCAGCCGCGCCGGAGGCCGGCAGTGACGGACGTATCTGCGCCAATAGTGATGGCAAGATTCTGGATATCAGCGTAGCCATCGGCGACAGCGTTGCCCCCGGCCAGGCCATTGCCGTGCTGGAAGCCATGAAAATGGAATTTCAACTCACCACACCTGTGGCGGGCACCGTACTCAAGGTCAATGCCCAGGCGGGTGATCAGGTTTCAAACCGCCAGCTAATCATTGAATTGGATGTGTCTGCGCCCGAAGACGCATGACATAGGGTCATGAGCGGCAACAGCGCCCCGGCATCAAAGCCATTTGTATTCATCCACATACCGAAAACTGCCGGCACTGCTTTCCGCGTTGCAGCGCTCAAAGCTCTGGGTGAAAACGCTGTACACCGGCACTACAAGGCCACCAGTCCGGACACTTCCGAATCCATCCGCCAAACCGTCATGTCTCAACGGATGGATCTCTTTGCCGATCAATTTCTAAATGGTACAAGCCAGCTGCTGTGCGGACATTTTGCCGCCCGGGAATACGCCGCAGCGCTGGATAAAAGAGTGCGCTGGTGCACCATTATTCGCGATCCGGTTGACCGCGTGCTTTCGGAATACGCACACATTTTACGTAAATCTGCAGCACCCGAAGAACGGCGCAAAACCTTGCCGATTGAAACGTTCATCGAGCGCCCAAAACAGATCAACAAGCAAACCAGAATGCTGCAAGGACTGAGTATTGATGACTTTGCATGGATTGGAGAATCTGAAAATTTCACCGCTTCAATTGCCGCATTCAACCAACAGTTCGACCTTGCGTTTCCAGCGCCGCGGGCAAATATTGGCAACTGGAATCTGCTCAATGGAGCCCATGAAGACAGCGCCCTACGTACAAGAATCGCTGAACTGAATCAGTTGGATATGGCGTTGATCACGCAACTAAGAGCGCATCCGAGCATAGTGCAGGCCCGCCAGCTCGCGCGCTGAAGCCAGCGCTTTTGCAGGTCTTTACAGCGCCATACGCTGCCAGCCGGAATCATCCAGCCTGAGGTATTCACCGCGCGTATCGCTCCAGTCGGAAAGGACAAGACGCGTACCCACGCCCTCCAACAGGTGTTCGTCCGGGCGATGCGTATGACCATGGATAAGCACGCGACAGTGCGAGTGGGCGCTGAAAAAGTGACCTACCGCTTCGTCATTGACGTCGAGAATATCCTCGGCCTTGAGCCGGGTCATTTCACGCGTCGCGCCACGAATCCTCACAGCAACTTTCAATTTCCACGCGCGCGGCAGTTGGCGGTAAAGCCATTGCAGCCAAGGCCAGCGCACAATGCGACGAAAGCGCTGATAGCCAACATCGTCCGTGCACAGAATGTCGCCGTGCATCAGCAAGACATCGTCATTCCCGAGCGGGGCAACGGGTTCAGTGACGATACGCGCACCACTGGCGTGCTCGAATCCGGCCGCACACAAAAAGTCACGATTGCCGCAAATGAAATATATCGGCACACCTGCACGCGTCAGGCTTTTCATCGCGGCCAGCTCATTGGCGTAAAGCGGGGCGGAGACATCGTCACCCGCCCACACTTCAAACAGGTCACCCAGGATATAGACAGCTTCAGCCTGGCGTGCCGGTCCTTGCAGATACTCGATAAAACGGGCGCTGATTTGAGGTCGCGCAGGATCCAGGTGCAGATCCGACAGCAAATGCAGCGCCACGAACGAGCTTACTCAGCCGCTGGTGCAGCCGGCGAGGGCGCCGGGGTCGCTACTGGCACGCGCTTGATCGATTCGATCACCACGGCCTCCTGCGGCACATCACTGCGGAAACGTCCACCAGAACCGGTTTTCACCGTAGCGATCGCATCGACCACATCCATACCTTCGACGACTTCGCCAAACACAGCGTAGCCCCAGCCATGCATGGTCGGCGCACGATGATCGAGGTTGTTGTTGTCGTTGTGATTGATGAAAAACTGTGCGGTCGCTGAATGCGGATCGCTGGTGCGCGCCATGGCAATGGTGCCACGGCTGTTTTTCAACCCGTTGTCTGCTTCATTCTTGACCGGCGCTGCGGTGCTTTTCTGCTCATAATCCGGAGTAAAACCGCCACCTTGGATCATGAAGCCGGGAATCACCCGGTGAAAGATCGTGCCATCGTAAAAGCCTTCGCCCACATAGCGCAGGAAATTTGCAACGGTTTCCGGCGCTTTGTCGTCAGCCAGGGCAACACGAATGGTCCCGCGGTTGGTTTCAATATCCACCAAGGTCTGGGCGTTTACAGTCGCAGTCATCAATATTCCAGTCAGAAAAAGTCCGATAAAACGGATCATGTGAAGTCCTTATTGCACGGCATCCAGGGCATGACGGATGTACTCCGTCGCACCGCCAGATTGGGGAACAGAAAGCCTGCGGCGCCAGATCTTGGCGCCAGGCCGGCCATTGTACAGGCCCAGAATATGGCGGCTGACCTGTTTGACCGGGGCACCGCGCGCCTCTTGCGCGGCAACGTAGGGCAGAAGTCGTTCAACCACCTGTGCACGACTTGGGCTGTCGGACTCGGCAAACAGGCGTTGATCCACTTCGGCCAGTAAATATGGGTTTTTGTATGCGGCACGCCCCAGCATCACACCGTCGAGTGGATCAAGTTGGGCTTCAGCGGTGTCGAGATCATCGATGCCGCCATTGATCACGATAGTGAGTTCGGGATAGCGCTGCTTGAGCGCATACACACGCTCGTATTGCAGCGGTGGGACCTCGCGGTTCTCCTTGGGGCTCAAGCCATTCAGCCAGGCCTTGCGCGCATGAACAATGAACACGCGACAGCCACCAGTCGCCACCGTCTCAATGAAATGCTGCAGGTGCTCGTCCGAATCCAGTTCGTCAATCCCGAGGCGACATTTGACCGTAACCGGTATGTTCACTTCTGCCATCATGGCCGCCACACAATCGGCCACCCGTTGCGGCTCAGCCATCAGGCACGCACCAAAACTGCCGTTCTGCACCCTGTCGCTGGGGCAACCGCAATTCAGATTGATTTCATCGTACCCATAGGACTGCCCTTGGCTGGCAGCAAAGGCCAATGCTTCGGGCTCGCTGCCCCCAAGCTGTAGCGCCACCGGGTGTTCGCTGCCTTCGAATTGGAGCAGGCGATCGCGGTCACCATGGATGATCGCGTTGGCCGTAACCATTTCGGTATACAGCCGCGCATGGCGGCTGAGCAGGCGGTGAAATACACGGCACTGCGTTGTGGTCCAGTCCATCATGGGCGCGACACAGAAGCGCCAGGGGCTAATATTGTTTATATAATCAGTCACTTAAATGCATGGTATTCGAGGTGCTTGGAGCAACGACACGCTGTGCGGTTTTACGCCGTTTAGCGGTATTCCCACACCATAGCCACACCACGGATTGCAGCCGTATCAGCCGCGCCGATATTGCAAGAGGTCGCAATAAGGGCGCTCACTGAACGCAAGCGCAAAGATGGCGCGCCCGCATGGCGCATACAAATCGCTGCGAATCGCGGCGGTATATTGTACGTGATGGTGCAACCCCTGAAGAC